>DATMFX010000048.1:0-5464 GCA_035555995.1 Hyphomicrobiales bacterium
GGCGGAAAAACATCTCAAACTGGTGCTGCAGGTGCCTGGAACGAACGATCTGGTGGATGCCATCGCCTTCAACCAGGACGCGCCGCTCCTGGCCGACACGCGTGACGCGGTGAGCCTGCTGTATCGCCTGGACGTCAACGAGTTCCGCGGCCAGCGCCAGTTGCAACTGCAAATCGAACATCTGGAATTTCTCGACCCATCGCCCTCATGAACGCCGACTCGCATCCCCACCGTTTTGCTGCCTTCGCCCATCGTAATTACGTCCACTACTGGTGGGCGCGCGTCTGTTCCACTTTTGCCGTGCAGGTGCTGGCGGTATCGGTGGCCTGGCTGCTGTACGACCTGACGCGCAATCCGCTGCATCTTGGCATTCTGGGATTGGTGCAGTTCCTGCCGCTGCTGTTGCTGGTACTGGTCACGGGCGCGGTGGCGGACCGCTACGGCCGCCGCCGGGTGATGAGCATCGCGGTGGCGGTGGAAATCGTCTGCGCGCTGGCACTGTTGATCTACGTGATGGCGGGGCCGGAATCGCCGCTGCCGATTTTTCTCACGCTGATGCTGTTGGCGGTGGGGCGCGCCTTCTTCGGCCCCGCCTCGCAATCGCTGGTGGTGAACCTGGTGCCGCGCGAGGATTTCGCCAACGCCGTCACCTGGAATTCCTCGGCGTGGCAGATCGCCAGCATCGCCGGTCCCGCCGTGGGCGGCCTGCTGTACGGGATTTCCGCCATTACCGCCTTTGGCGTCGCCACGCTGATGCTGATAGTGGCATTGCTGCTCCTGACGCGCATTCCCGAGCCGCCGCCTCCGGAACAGCCGCGGCAGGTCACGTTCGATTCGCTGTTCGACGGCCTGCGCTTCATCCGCCGCCAGCCGGTGGTGCTTGGCGCGATCTCGCTGGATCTCTTCGCGGTGCTGCTTGGCGGCGCGGTGGCGCTGTTGCCGGTATATGCGCGCGACATCCTGCATCTGGGCCCCTGGGGCCTGGGTTTCCTGCGCGCCGCGCCGGGCGTGGGCGCCGTGACGATGGCGGTGTTGCTGGCCACGCGTCCCATCCGCGACCACGCCGGCCGCATACTGCTTGGTTTCGTGGCGCTGTTCGGCGCGTTCACCACCTGTTTCGGGCTGTCCACTTCCCCCTGGCTGTCGGTGCTGCTGCTGATGCTGGTGGGCGCGTCCGACATGGTCAGCGTGGTGGTGCGCGAAACGCTGCTGCAACTGTGGACGCCCGATGAGGTGCGCGGACGGGTCAACGCCGCCAACATGGTGTTTCTGGGGGCTTCCAACGAACTCGGCGAATTCCGCGCCGGGGTCATGGCGGCCTGGATCGGCGTGGTGCCCGCGGTGGTGTTCGGCGGCGTGGGCGCGGTGCTGGTGGCCGGCGCCTGGGCCTGGTGGTTCCCACAATTGCGCGATGCCCGCTATCTGCACAAACAGGGGTGACAGGTGCGTCCGCGCGCCTTGTGTTCGCTTTGCCGACTACCCGATAATCCGGGCACGCCCCGCTTGCCCTGCAGCGGTTTTCCGCAATCCATTCCAATTTCCGGAGGTACAGGATGAACATGTCGATCCGCGCCAGCGCACCGCTGGCCGTGCTGGGGCTGCTGCTTGCAGGCTCCGCGCTTGGGCAGTCCGACTACAAGGTGTACGTCACCAACGAGGATTCCAACAACGTCAGCGTGATCGACGCCGCCACCCATGAAGTGATCAACACCATCGACATCGGCAAACGCCCGCGCGGCCTGAAGGTCAGCCCGGACGGTTCGCGCCTGTACGTGGCACTCAGCGGCGCGCCGAAGTGTCCGCCCACCATGGACGACGATGAATGCGATGCGCTGGAAGTCGATCTGAGCGCTGACGGCATCGCCGAAGTGGACACCGCCAGCGGCCGCCTGCTGCGCGTGCTGCCGAGCGGCCTGGACCCGGAACAGTTCGACGTGAACTGGCAGACGGGTCTGATGTACATCGCCAACGAGAACGCGAACCTGGCCAGCGTGGTGGATATCGCCAGCGGTGAAATCATCAAGGAATTGCAGGCCGGGCTGGAACCCGAGGGCGTGCGCGTGTCACCCGACGGCAGCGTGGCCTACGTGACCGGCGAAGTGCAGGGCGACATCACGGTGATAGACACCGCCACCAACGAGGTGCGCACTTCGATCCCAGTGGGCCTGCGCCCACGCGATATCGTGTTTAGCCGCGACAGCAGCCGCGCGTACATTTCCAACGAGATCGGCGCGAGCATCGCGGTGCTCGACGTGGCAAACGATACCGTGCTCGATACCATCGCGCTGCCCGAGGGCTCGCTGCCCATGGGGGTGGTGCTGTCACCCGACGACAGCACCCTGTACGTGGCCTGCGGCCGCGCCGGGACTGTGCTTGCCATCGATCTGGCAAGCGGCGAGGTGATCCACAGCGTCGAAGCAGGCCAGCGCCCTTGGGGCCTGACCATCAGCCCTGATGGCACCGCTCTCTATTCCGCCAATGGTCCGTCCAACGACGTGTCCGTGATCGACGTGGCTAGCTTCACCGTCACCACCAAGATTGCCGTCGGTTCCACGCCGTGGGGAGTGTGGCCGGGGATTTGATTGTCGGTTGGTGGTTGGACCGCATCGATTCTGTTGCAGCCCCCTGGTCGGATTACCTTTCGGGGGGACGCTACAAGCACATCCCTGTGCGCTCGGATGCGGCCATCCCTGGCCGCATACGCCCCCCGAAAGGTAATCCGACCAGGCGGCTGCGAGCCATCAACATTGTAGTTCCGCACGGCATTGCTCCCTGTGATATGAGCAGTAGCACACTATTGCTAAGTCTGCGTTCTTGTGCGGAACACTGAAGCCCCGGGCAGGCCTCTGTCGATGCGGGCCAATAACAATCCACCAATCAACGGCTCGACCGAAACTCACTCCGCTAAGAGCCGCCGCGCCTCCCGCTCGATCACCTCGATATCGCTACTTTTGAACCCCGTGTGGATCAACCGGATCCGTCCGTCGCGATCCAGCAGAAACCCCGTCGGCATGCCACGCAACTCGTAGGTTGCCGGCACCTCGCCCTGGGTATCGCTCGCCACCACGTAATCCACCGCCGCCTCCTCCAGAAATGCCAGGCCATCGTCTGCCCGGCTGTCCACGTCCACCGCCACCACCTCGAAAGCGGCGCCTTCGTTCACCAGGCGATTGCGCAACTCATTGAGCAGCGGCATCGACACCCGGCATGGCGCGCACCACGACGCCCAGAAGTCCACGTACACCACCTTGCCGCGTTGCTCCGACAAGATCACCGATTCGCCCGGCGCCTGTAGTGCGGGCAGGGTAAAGTCGGGCGCCACCATGCCTTCCGACAGGGCAAGCGCCGCAGGTGAAAACGGCAGCAGGGCGGCCAGCAGCAGGGCGGTGGTTGTCGCTAAGCGATTCATGCGCGCTCCGTCGATCCAGGGACTGCGGCAATGGTAGCCCCAAGCGCGGGGGTTTGCATTGGGGCGCTAGGTACTGGCGGGATGACGCCGCAGGAATTCGGCACAGCCGCGCAGGCCGGTGTCCTGTGCCTGCACCAGGGCCAGGGGAATGCCGGCGCAGTAGGTGGCGTAGCGCCCCTTGGCGTCGAAGCGTGCGCGCAGCGTGGCGGGGTCGTACAGCGGTGCCAGGTGGTTCAGCAGATCGCCCATCAGGAACAGGCCGTCGAACGGCGCCAGTATCAGTGCCAGATCACCGGCGGTGGCGCCCAGTACCTTGATAAAATCCGTTACCGCTTGCCGGCACAGGGGATCGCCGTCCAGCGCGCCGGCGCTGACGGCTTCCGGTTCCAGTTCCGCTTCGCGGCCGGCAAGGATGCTGTTGCCCCAGTACAGCAGGCTCAGCCCTGGGCCCGACGTGAGGCGTTCCACCGACACCCGTGCGTAGCGTTGGTGGAACAGTCGCAGCAGGTCGATTTCGTGCGTATCGAGCGGCGCCCAGGCCACGTGGCCGCCTTCGGCGGGCACCAAGTCGCCGGTGGGAGTGAGCGCCTTGACGCCAAGGCCGGTGCCTGGCCCCACGGCCGCGCGTATGGCGCCACTGCGTTGGCGCGCCGGCCCAAGCCACTGGATTTCGTCGGGCGCCAGGGTGTAGGTGGCGTACAGCTGCGCGGTGAAATCATTGATGAAGCGTAGGTCGAGATCGAACTCGCGCCGCAGCGCTTGCTGGCTGTGGCGCCAGTTGCGATTGGGCAGATACAACAGATCGTTTTCCACCACGGCCGGCACCGCCAGACACAGGTTTTGCGGCCGCTGTGGCGCCAATTGCGCGAGGTAGGCGCGGATCAGCGCGTCCAGCCCGGGGTAGTCGTCGCAGCGGTAGCGTTCCTGGTGTTGCAGCGCACCGTTCTCTTGGTTGACGCAGGCAAAGCGGGCATTGGTGGCGCCGATGTCGGCGACCACCCGGCAGGCGTTGGTCATGATCGGCTCCGGTTCATAGCGCCGCCGCCGCGCCGGCGAGTTCGCCGATGCGGAGCCAGTCGCCGGCATCCACCAGGGCTTTGCTTACCATCCACGAGCCACCGACGCAGGCGACGTTCGGCAGGGCCAGGTACTGTGGTGCCAGCGCGGGAGTGATGCCGCCGGTGGGGCAGAAGCGCGCCTGCGGCAATGGGGCGGCAAGCGCCTTGAGCATCGTGGTGCCGCCGGCGGCTTCGGCGGGAAAGAATTTCATGCTGTGGACTCCTTGTTCCAGAAGCCGCATGACTTCGCTTGGCGTGTTGGCTCCGGGCAGAAACGGCACGTTGCCGTCGCGCGCGGCCTGCAGCAGCGCGGGCGTGCTGCCGGGGCTGACGACGAACTGCGCGCCCGCCGCAAGCGCCTGTTCGAAGCTACGGGTATCGACCACGGTGCCGGCGCCGATCAGGGCGGTGGGAAACGCAGCGCGCAATTCACGGATGGCATCGAGCGCCACCGGCGTGCGCAAGGTGATTTCGAGTACCTTCAGGCCGTTGCCAAGCAGCGCCTGCGCCAGCGGCACGGCGTGCGCCAGCTTGTCGAGCGTGATCACGGGGATCACGGGCGAGGAGTGCAGAATGGCATCGAGTTGCGGTGACATGGAAGCTCCTGGCGGCACGGGCCGGTCAACGGGTGAAAAGAACGCTGGCGCCGGCTTCGGCATCGCCCGCAAGCGCCCGGAAATTGGCAAACAGTTCGCGGCCGCAGCCGTGTTCGTGATCGCGCGCCCGGCTCGCCACCGGCACGCGGGCTTGCAGTTCCTCGGCAGTAACCAGCAGATCGAGTGTGCCGGCGGCGGCGTCCAGGCGGATGAGGTCGCCGCTTTTCACTTTCGCCAACATGCCGCCGCGCGCCGCTTCCGGGCTCAGGTGGATGGCGGCGGGCACCTTGCCGGAGGCGCCGGACATGCGCCCGTCGGTGAGCAGCGCCACGCGCTGGCCGCGGTCCTGCAGGATGCCGAGCACGGTGGTCAGCTTGTGCAGCTCCGGCATGCCGTTGGCC
>DATMFX010000049.1:0-11444 GCA_035555995.1 Hyphomicrobiales bacterium
GCGATCATGCGCAACTCCTTGGCCTTGGCCAGGGTGGTCTTGATGATCTCGTGCTCCACCAGAGACGAAGTCATATTGCTGAACATCGCCTGGCGATGCGAGCTGGTTCGATTCAGTTGACGTCCACTATGACGATGACGCATGACAAATACTTCCTGAGCTAGAGGCCCTTGTGCGAGCCAGGTTTATTCCGGTTGCAGCGCGCGGGCGCCGTCGCCTTGTTACTCGGCGCTGCCCTTGAGGCTCGCGGGCGGCCAGTTTTCCAGGCGCAGCCCAAGCGAGAGGCCTTTGGAGGCAAGCACGTCCTTGATCTCGGTCAGCGATTTCTTGCCGAGGTTCGGCGTTTTCAGCAGCTCGACTTCGGTGCGCTGAATCAGATCGCCGATGTAGTAGATGTTTTCCGCCTTCAGGCAGTTGGCCGAACGCACGGTCAGTTCCAGGTCGTCCACCGGCCGCAGCAGGATCGGATCCACCTTGTCTTCGTGTTTCGGCATTTCCTTCACGGAGCTGTTCTTCAGGTCCACGAACACGCTCAGCTGATGCTGCAGGATGGTGGCAGCCTGGCGGATCGCTTCTTCCGGATCGATGGTGCCGTTGGTCTCGAGCTCGATGATGAGCTTGTCGAGGTCGGTACGCTGTTCGACGCGGGCGTTTTCCACCGCGTAGGTCACGCGGCTCACCGGCGTGTAGGAAGCATCCAGCACCAGTTTGCCCACGGAGCGGGTTTCGTCGTCGCGGGAGATGCGCGCATCGGCCGGCACGTAGCCGCGGCCCACGCCCACCTTGATCTGCATGTTGATCGCCCCGTTGTCCTTCAGGTTGCAGATCACGTGCTCAGGATTGACGATTTCAACGTCGTGCGGCAGCTGAATGTCGGCGGCGGTTACTTCGCCCTTGCCGCTTTTCTTCAACGTCAGGGTAACGCTCTGCTGCGTGTGCAGAATCACCGCCAGTTCCTTCAGGTTGAGCAGGATTTCGATCACGTCTTCCTGCACGCCTTCGATGGCGCTGTATTCGTGTACCACGCCGTCGATTTCCACTTCCTCGACAGCAGCGCCAGGCATGGAGGACAGCAGAATGCGGCGCAGGGCGTTGCCCAGCGTGTGCCCAAAGCCCCTTTCGAGCGGCTCCAGGATGACTTTTGAGTGCCAGCGGTCAGAGGCTTCAACCTGAATGACTTGCGGCGTCAGAAAGTTCGCTAACGAGATCTGCATGGAATCCCTCACAGGTTAGGTGTTATTTCGAGTACAGCTCTACGATCAAGCTTTCATTGATCTCGCTAGACAACTCGGTACGCTCGGGCTTGTGCTTGAACTGCCCTTCCAGCTTCTCCTGGTTCACTTCGATCCATTCCACCGGCGCGCGCGAACCCGCGAGATCCAGCGAGGACTTGATGCGCAGCTGGTCCTTGGCACGTTGCCGCACGGCGACGACGTCGCCGGGCTGTACCTGGTAGGACGGAATGTTCACGGTCTTGCCGTTGACCATAATGGCCTTGTGGCTTACCAGCTGGCGTGATTCGCTGCGAGTGGAGCCGAAGCCCATGCGGTAAACCACGTTGTCGAGACGCGATTCGAGCAGCTGCAGCAGGTTTTCGCCGGTGGCGCCGCGCAGACGCGCCGCTTCCTTGTAGTAGTTGCGGAACTGGCGTTCCAGCACGCCGTACATGCGGCGTACTTTCTGTTTTTCACGCAGCTGTACGCCATAGTCGGACAGGCGGCCGCGGCGCTGGCCATGCTGGCCGGGCACGGTTTCCGCTTTGCACTTGTCTTCCAGCGAGCGCACACCGCTCTTCAGGAACAGATCAGTGCCTTCGCGGCGGGACAGTTTGCATTTTGGGCCGATATAACGAGCCATTGGGTTTCTCCTTTGATCCTGAGCCGCTTACACACGACGCCGCTTGGGAGGGCGGCAACCGTTGTGCGGGATGGGGGTCACGTCGGTGATGTTGCTCACCTTCAGACCACAAGCGTTCAGGGCGCGCACGGCGGACTCGCGGCCGGGGCCGGGGCCGTTCACGCGGACGTCGATGTTTTTCAGACTGTACAGCTCGATGGCCGAACGGCCGGCCTTCTCGGCAGCCACCTGGGCAGCAAACGGGGTGCTCTTGCGCGAACCGCGGAAGCCGGAGCCGCCGGAGGTGGCCCAGGACAGCGTATTGCCCTGACGATCGGTAATCGTCACGATGGTGTTGTTGAAGGAAGCATGGATATGGGCAACCCCGTCACTGACCGAGGTTCTTGCCTTTTTCCTGACTTGAGGAGCTGGTTTGGCCATTTAAGTTCTACCTTGGATGAAGCGTTGCTCGCTTGTCTGTCTCTTGCCGGGACTAGCCGGCCTTAATTCCGGATCACTTGCGAATCGGTTTGCGCGGGCCCTTGCGGGTACGGGCATTGGTCTTGGTGCGCTGGCCGTTGACCGGCAGGCCGCGGCGGTGACGGATGCCGCGATAGGTGCCCAGGTCCATCAAGCGTTTGATGTTCATGGAAATTTCGCGACGCAGGTCACCTTCCACACTGATCTTGCCGATTTCGTTGCGCAGCGAATCCAGCTGGTCTTCACTCAGCTCGCTCACCTTGGCGTTCGGGCTGATCCCGGTGGCGGCACAGAGGCCCTTCGCCACGGTCGGCCCGATGCCGTAGACATAGCGAAGCGAAACCACGACGTGCTTGTTATCGGGAATGTTGACACCGGCGATACGGGCCATAGTTGTACTCCAGTCACCTTCTGCGGCACCGCGGCGCCGACTATAGTTTATTTGATTTCAACAACTTACTTGGGGTTGTGCCCAGCCCTGAGCGTCCCCCAAATACAGCCTTGAACGAACCGAAAAACAGCCTTGAGCGGACCGAAAAAAGGTCGGCAAGTTTAGGCACTTGCCCACCAAAAAGCAAGGCGCGGACCGCCGGACAAGGCCGTTCTCAGCCCTGCCGCTGCTTGTGGCGCGGCTCGGCGCAGATCACCCGCACCTTGCCATTGCGCTTGATGATCTTGCATTTGCGGCAAATGCGCTTGACCGATGCTCTGACTTTCATGTGCTTCTCCTGTAATTCTCACGCGACCCTAGCGGCGGAACGAGCCGATATTGGACTTTTTCATAAGCGACTCATACTGATGCGACATCAGATGAGACTGAACCTGGGCCATGAAGTCCATGCACACCACCACGACGATCAGCAGCGACGTTCCACCCAACTGGAAGGGAACGTTGGCCGAGGTCTGCAGAAACTGCGGCAACAGACAGACCAAAGTGATGTACAGCGACCCGAACGCGGTCAGGCGGGTCATCACCCCGTCGACATAGGCGGCAGTCTGCTCGCCGGGACGGATCCCGGGGATGAACGCACCGGAGCGCTTCAGGTTTTCCGCGATTTCCTTCGGGTTGAACACCAGCGAGGTATAGAAAAAGCAGAACGCGATCACCAACACTGAAAACAACAACACGTTCAGCGGCTGCCCGGGACCCAGCACCAGCGCCAGGTCCGCCAGGAACTCGTAACCTTCGCGCTGCCCGAACCATTGCCCCAGCGAAGCCGGGAACAACAGGAAGCTGCTGGCGAAGATCGGCGGAATCACCCCTGCCATGTTCACCTTCAAAGGCAGATGACTGCTCTGCCCCTGGTACATCTTGCGCCCCTGCTGCCGGGGCGCGTAATTCACCGTGATGCGGCGCTGCGCGCGCTCCACGTACACCACCGCCGCGATCACCACGCCGGCCAGCAGTACCACCACGAACAGCGCCAGCGGCTGAATCTGCCCCTCGGCCACCTGTTCCAGCGACTGCCCGATTGCCGAGGGCAATGCCGCCACGATACCGGCGGTAATCAATATCGAAATCCCGTTGCCCACCCCGCGCTCGGTGATCTGCTCACCCAGCCACATCAGGAACATGGCGCCGGTCACCAGCGATACGATCGCGGTGAAGTAAAACGAGAAGTTCGGCGTGAACGCCAACTGCGCCAACAATCCGGTACTGATCGCGATCGCCTGCACCAGCGAGAACGCCAGGGTGCCGTAACGCGTGTACTGGCTGATCTTGCGGCGGCCGGCCTCGCCTTCCTTCTTCAACTGTTCCAGCGACGGCGTAGTGGCCGCCAGCATCTGCATGATGATCGATGCCGTGATGTAGGGCATGATGCCCAGGGCAAAGATACTCATGCGCTCGATGGCACCGCCCGAGAACATGTTGAACAAGCCCAGGAAGGTTCCCTGGTTCTGATTGAACAGAGCCTGCAACTGATCAGGGTTGATGCCTGGCACCGGAATATGGGTGCCAATGCGGTACACGGCCAACGCGTAAACGACGTACAGAAGCCGCTGCTTCAGTTCCGCCAGCCCGTCGGCCTTGCCCGGGTTCATCATCTTTGCCATCAGTTATAACCGTCAGTGGGAGGCGCCGGCGCAATCATGCGCCCGCGCGATGCCTGCCCTCAGACCGCCGCCTCAGCGGCAGCAGCCTCCACGATCTTGCCGCCCGCCGCCTCGATGGCCGCGCGCGCGCCTTTGGTCACGCCCACGCCCTCGACGGTGTAGGCACGGCCCACATCGCCCGACAGCATGATCTTGGCGCGCTTGATGCTGCGATCGATGATATTGGCTTTTTCCAGGGCTTCCAGCGAAACCACGGTGCCTTCCAGCTTGGCCAGCTCGGAGGTGCGCACTTCAGCGGTGGCACTGCCGATCCGGGAATAGAAACCGAACTTGGGCAAACGTTTCTGCAGCGGCATCTGGCCGCCTTCGAAACCGGGGCGTACATGGCCGCTCTTGCGGGCTTTCTGACCCTTGTGACCGCGCGTCGAGGTTTTACCCAAACCGCTGCCGATGCCGCGGCCGACGCGTTTTGGAGCCTGGCGCGAGCCGGGGGCCGGACTTAAAGTGTTCAAACGCATCGTTATTCTCCTACCACCTGCACCAGGTGACGCACTTTGTTGATCATGCCGCGCACGGCCGGGGTATCTTCCAGCTCCACTTCATGGCGGATGCGGCGCAGACCCAGGCCGGTCAGGCAGGCCTTGTGATTGGCCAGCGTGCCATGGGAACTCTTGATCTGTCGCACTTTCAGGGTTTTGGCTGCCATGTTGGTAAACCTACTGTTCGTAAACCTACTGTTCGTAAATCTACTTCGTTACTGTTACGCCAGGTTCAACCCAGCACTTCCTCGACGGTCTTGCCACGCTTGGCGGCAATATCTTCCGGGGCGCGCATTTCCTTCAGACCCTTGAAAGTGGCGCGTACCACGTTCACCGGGTTGGTAGAGCCATAGCACTTGGCCAGTACGTTGTGCACGCCGGCCAGTTCCAGCACCGAGCGCATGGCGCCGCCGGCGATCACGCCGGTACCTTCGGAGGCGGGCTGCATGAACACGCGGGAAGCACCGTGATGGGCTTTTACCGGATACTGCAGCGTGGTGCCGTCGAGCTTCACGCTGATCATGTTGCGACGAGCAGCTTCCATGGCCTTCTGGATGGCCTGAGGAACCTCGCGGGCCTTGCCGCGGCCGAAGCCGATGCGGCCATTGCCGTCGCCAACGGCGGTCAGGGCGGTAAAGGAGAAAATACGGCCCCCTTTGACCACTTTAGCCACACGGTTGACCTGGATCAGTTTCTCCTGCAGGCCTTCCTCGTTCTTGTTCTGCTCGTTCTTAAATGCCATAACTTTTAATCCGATGCTTAGAATTCCAAACCGCCTTCACGTGCCGCATCCGCCAGAGCCTTGACCCGCCCGTGGTAGATATAGCCGCTGCGGTCGAATGCAACCTTGGTAACACCCGCCGACTTGGCCCGCTCGGCGATCAGCTTGCCGATCTGGGCGGCGGACTCCACGTTGCCGGTTTTGCTCTCACCCAGCGACGACGCCGAAGCCAGCACTTTGTTCTCCGGCGAAATAACCTGCGCATAAATGTGCCGCGGGCTGCGGTATACGCACAGACGATTGACTTTCAACTCGCTGATCTTGGCGCGGGTGCGTTTGGCACGGCGCAGGCGAGTGGTTTTTTTCTCGTTCATTTCAGGCCTCTTGGCGTAAATCTCGGGCCAGCGACTGGCTCGTTCGTCTACCGGAATTACTTCTTCTTGGCTTCTTTGCGGTATACCTGCTCACCGCTGAAGCGCACGCCCTTGCCCTTGTAGGGTTCGGGAGCGCGGAAACGGCGCAACTCGGCGGCCACGTGCCCAAGCAACTGCAAATCGTTGCTCTTGAGCACGATTTCGGTCTGGGTCGGCGTTTCCGCGGTAACGCCTTCGGGCAGCTGGTAGTCGATCGGATGCGAGAAACCCAGCACCAGGTTGACACTGTTTCCCTGTGCCTTGGCACGATAGCCCACGCCCACCAGTTCCAGCTTGCGTTCGAAGCCCTTGGACACGCCGTCCACCATGTTCTGCACCAGCGAACGGATGGTGCCGGCCTGTGCCACCGCGTCCTGCCCGGCCGCCGTGGCGGAAACGCGCAGAACGTTGTCCTCGTTGACGATCTGTACTTTGGGGCTGAGCTTGAGCGTCAGCGAGCCCTTGCTGCCCTTCACGGACACCTGGCCGCCGTCGATCTGCGCTTCCACGCCCTTGGGCAATACGATCGGTGCTTTGGCGATTCTTGACATAACTTTGCTCTTTCGTCTCAGGCAGTCAGGCTAGTGAACTGCGTATCCTGTATCGATCCCGGATGCTCTTCCACGTTCCTCAGAACACGGTGCAGAGCACTTCCCCGCCCACGCCGGCGGCGCGCGCCGCTTTGTCGGTCATCACCCCTTTGTTGGTGGAGATGATCGCCACGCCGAGGCCGGCACGTACTTTCGGCAGCGCTTCGCGGCCCTTGTACGAACGCAGGCCGGGGGTGCTGCCGCGCTTGAGTTCCTCGATGACCGGTTTGCCGTTGTAGTACTTCAGTTCGATGGTCAGCACCGGCTTGACCACGTCGCCGCCCACGTTGTAACCGGCGATGTAGCCTTCCTCCCTCAACACGTCCAGGATCGACTGCTTCATCTTGGATGAAGGGCAATCGACGGTGGGCTTGCCAGCCAGCTGGGCATTGCGGATGCGGGTCAACAGATCTGCGATCGGATCGGACATGCTCATGATAATTTCCTCGAATTCCTCTGTGCCCTTACCAGCTTGCCTTGGTCAGGCCCGGCACGTCGCCTTTCATGGCATGTTCGCGCAGCTTGTTGCGGCACATGCCGAACTTGCGGTACACGCCATGCGGACGGCCGGTGATCTGGCAGCGCTTGCGCTGGCGGGTCGGGCTGGCGTCGCGGGGCAGTTTCTGCAGTTTGATCTGGGCTTCCCATTTCTCATCATCGCTGGCGGTAACGCTGGCAATGACGGCTTTGAGCGCCGCACGCTTGGCCGCGAATTTCTGGGCGGTGCGAACGCGCTTGTTTTCCCTTTCGATCATTGAAGTCTTAGCCATGGCTCAACCTTTAACCTCTGCGGTGGCGGCGGCGGGGGTCTCGCCACGGAACGGAAAGTGGAAGGCGCGCAACAGCGCACGGCCTTCGTCGTTGCTGCGGGCGGTGGTGGCGATGGTGATGTCCATGCCGCGCAGCTTGTCGATCTTGTCGTAATCGATCTCCGGGAAGATGATCTGCTCGCTCACGCCCAGGGCATAGTTGCCGCGACCGTCGAAAGCGCGCGGGTTCAGACCGCGGAAGTCGCGGATACGCGGAATCGAGATGTTCACCAGGCGATCCAGGAATTCGTACATGCGCTCGCCGCGCAACGTCACCTTGCAACCCACCGGCCAGCCTTCACGAATCTTGAAGCCGGCTACCGATTTGCGCGCCTTGGTCACCACCGGACGCTGGCCGGTGATCTTGACCAGGTCGCCCAGCGCGGCGTCCAGCACTTTCTTGTCGCTGAATTCGCCACTGCCGATGTTCAACACGATCTTGGTGATCTTCGGCACCTGCATGGGATTGGCGTAAGCGAACTGATTGGTCAGTTCCTTTACGATGGTGTCTCTGTAGTACTCTTTCAAGCGAGCCATGTTGCAACCTTCAGTTACGTTATGTGTTTCCGCCCACCGGTCTCGTTCGGGTGCCGAACAGCCGACAACGGAAAGCAACGATTAAAAAATCAGTCGATCACCGAGTCATCGGATTTGAATACCCGCACCTTGGTGCCGTCGGCTTCCACCCGGATGCCCACGCGGTCCGCCTTGGCGCTCTTCGGGTTGAAGATGGCCACGTTGGAAATGTCGATGCCGGCTTCCTTCTCGATGATGCCGCCCTGCTTGCCCAGGTTCGGGTTGGGCTTGGTGTGACGTTTGATCATGTTCACACCGGACACCAGCACGCGGCCGTTGCCGAGAATACGGGTGACCTTGCCACGCTTGCCCTTGTCGCGGCCGGCGATAACGATCACTTCATCATCACGTTTGAGTTTTTGCATGGACCTGTCTCAACCTCTTGTCTGTAGTGCCTGCGCCGGTTCAGAGCACTTCCGGTGCCAGCGAGATGATGCGCATGAACTTCTCGTTGCGCAGCTCGCGGGTAACGGGCCCGAATACGCGGGTGCCGATCGGGGCATCCTGGTTGTTCAGCAGGATCGCGGCGTTGTCGTCAAACTTGATCAGCGAACCATCCTGGCGGCGCACGCCGCTCTTGGTCCGCACCACCAGCGCCTTGAGCACCTGGCCTTTTTTAACCTTGCCACGGGGAATGGCTTCCTTGACGGTGACCTTGATCACGTCACCGATCCTGGCGTAGCGACGGTGGGAGCCTCCCAGCACCTTGATGCACATGACGCGACGGGCGCCGCTGTTGTCTGCAACTTCCAGATATGACTGTACTTGAATCATGGTACTTTCCGGGCCACTTCAGGCCACTCGCTCCTGTTGAAATCTAACCAGCTACTTTCCAGCTATTTGCACGCCTGTCGCCATCGCGCCTGCGCCCCGCCGTTATCCAGGCTTATACCTGGGCGGCTTTCTCGTCGATGCTCACCAAGGCCCAGCTTTTGGTCTTGGACAGCGGGCGCACCTGCTTCACGGTTACCAGATCGCCGATGCCGCACTCGTTGCTTTCGTCATGCGCGTGCAATTTGGAGGACTTGGTAAGGTACTTGCCGTATACCGGATGCTTCACGCGGCGTTCGATCAACACGGTGATGGACTTGTCCATCTTGTTGCTGACCACGCGGCCGCTGATGGTGCGCACGGTTTTCTGGGTTTTGTTGTCGATCTCTGACATGGCTTACACACCTGCCTTTTCATTGAGCAGGGTTTTCACCCTGGCGATATCTCTTCTGACCTGGCCCAGCAGATGAAACTGGCCCAGTTGCCCGGTGTTCTTCTGCAAACGGTATTTGAACTGGTCACGCTGCAGGCCAGCCAGCACTTCCTTCAGTTCCGCTTCGGATTTGGTTCGGAGGTCGCTCACTTGTACTTTGGCCATCACATCACCACTCGCTTGGCAAATTTGGTTGCAAAGGGCAGCTTGGCGGCGGCCAGCGCAAAGGCTTCCTGCGCGATTTCCGGCGACACGCCTTCGATCTCGAACAGCACGCGGCCCGGCTGGATCTGCGCCACCCAATACTCCACGTTGCCTTTACCGCTACCCTGACGCACTTCCAGAGGCTTCTGCGTGATCGGCTTGTCGGGGAACACACGGATCCACACCTTGCCGCCACGTTTGATGTGACGGGTCAGGGCGCGTCGCGCGGACTCCAGCTGACGCGCGGTCAACCGGCCACGGCCAACGGCCTTGAGGCCATATTCGCCAAAGCTGACGGTGCTGCCACGATGGGCAAGACCGCGGTTTCGGCCTTTCTGCATTTTGCGAAATTTGGTTCGCTTCGGTTGTAACATCCGTACTTACCTCTGTTCAGCCAATCAGCGCAGGATTACTGCTGCTGAGCCTTTTTCTTACTGTCGCCGGAAAGCACTTCTTCGGCGTTCAGAATCTCGCCCTTGAAGATCCATACTTTCACGCCAATGACGCCGAAGGTGGTCTGCGCTTCACTGGTGGCATAATCGATGTCGGCACGCAGGGTGTGCAGCGGCACACGGCCTTCGTGGTAGCGCTCGGTACGGGCGATCTCGGCGCCGCCGAGACGGCCGCTCACCTGCACCTTGATGCCCTCTGCGCCCTGGCGCATGGCATTCTGCATCACACGCTTCATGGCACGGCGGAACATCACGCGGCGCTCGAGCTGCTGGGCCACGTTGTCGGCCACCAGCTGCGCGTCGAGGTCCGGCTTGCGGATTTCCTCGATGTTGATGTTCACCGGCACGCCCATGCGGGCGGACAGTTCGTTACGCAGTTTTTCCACGTCTTCGCCCTTGCGGCCGATCACGACGCCGGGACGGGCGGTATAAACGGTAATGCGGGCAGTCTGGGCCGGGCGCTCGATCTCGACGCGGGACACGGAGGCCGCAGCCAGTTTCTTCTTGACCAGGGCGCGCACTTCCATGTCTTCCAACAGATAGCGCGAATAGTCCTTGCTGCCTGCGTACCACACGGAGGTGTGGCGTTTAACGATGCCCAGTCGAATACCGGTCGGGTGAACTTTCTGACCCATGACGTCCCCTAAACCTTATCAGCTACTTTTACAGTGATGTGACAAGAGCGTTTCGTGATGCGATCAGCTCTACCCTTGGCGCGGGGCTGGATGCGCTTGAGCGACATGCCCTCGTCTACATAAATCGTGGACACCTTCAGCTCGTCGACGTCCAGGCCGAGGTTGTGTTCCGCATTGGCGATCGCGGAGTTCAGAACCTTCTTGATGATGGCCGCACCTTTCTTGGTGCTGAACGCCAGCACGTCGAGCGCTTCGCCGACGCGCTTGCCACGGATCTGGTCGGCGACCAGACGGGCCTTCTGGGCCGACAGTCGCGCCCCTTTCAATACCGCTGAAACTTCCATCTCGCTTACCTCTATCTACTTTGCGGGCCAGGCGCTCAACGCGCCTTCTTGTCCGCCGCGTGGCCGCGGAACGTGCGCGTCAGTACGAACTCACCCAGTTTGTGACCCACCATGTCTTCCGAGATCAGTACCGGCACGTGCTGACGGCCGTTATGCACGGACAGGGTCAGGCCCACCATCTCAGGAGAAACCATGGAACGTCTGGACCAGGTCTTGATTGGCCTTCTATCGTTTTTCTCAGCGGCAACCTGCACCTTCTTGAGCAGATGGAGATCGATGAACGGACCTTTTTTGAGTGATCTTGGCACTGGCTTACCCTACCTTTGTGAACTCGCTTATTTGCTCGCGTTGCGGCGGCGCACGATCTGTTTGGTGGTGCGCTTGTTGGTTCTGGTCTTGTACCCCTTGGTCGGCGTACCCCAGGGCGATACCGGATGACGGCCACCGGAGGTGCGGCCTTCGCCACCACCGTGCGGGTGATCGACCGGGTTCATCACCACGCCGCGCACCGTTGGGCGCACGCCGCGCCAGCGCATGGCGCCGGCCTTGCCCATGGAGCGCAGGCTGTGCTCGCTGTTGGATACTT
>DATMFX010000050.1:0-3172 GCA_035555995.1 Hyphomicrobiales bacterium
ACCGGCGATGCGTCGCCCGCCACGCCGATCGGCATCAACCTGCCGAACTCGGCCTGGATCCGCGCCGCGCACGGTTCCAAATCGGTAAGCCTGTCCAACATCACCGACGCCTACAACGCCTCGGAAACCGGCGCCCTGCAGGAGTTCGCCTATTCCGAGGAGGAAGTGGCCCGCAGCCGCGAATGGGGCGAACTGGCCGGCCACCTGCACACCGACATGCACGAAGTGATCGGCCATGCCTCCGGCGTGGCCAACCCCGGCATCGGCAGCGCGGCGGATACGCTCAAGCAGTACGCCAGCGCCATGGAGGAAGGCCGCGCCGATCTCGTGGCGCTCTATTACATGCTGGACCCCATCCTGGTCGAGATCGGTGTGATGCCCTCGCTGGACGTGGGCAAGGCGGAATACGACGGCTACATTCGCAACGGTCTGATGACGCAGCTGTACCGCATCGAGCCCGGCAAGAACATCGAGGAAGCGCACATGCGCAACCGCCAGGAAATCGCCGCGTGGGTGTACGAGAAAGGCCAGCCCGACAACGTGATTGAAAAAGTGCAGCGTGACGGCAAGACCTTTTTTGTAATCAACGATTATGAAAAGCTGCGCAACCTGTTCGGACAACTGCTGCGCGAGCACCAGCGCATTCGCAGCGAAGGCGACTTTGCCGCCGCGCAGGCGCTGATCGAAAACTATGGCACCAAGGTGGATCCCGCGCTGCACGAGGAAGTGCTGCAGCGCTACGCCACGCTCGACGTGGCGCCTTACTCGGGCTTCATCAATCCACGGCTGACGCCGGTGGTGCAGGAAGGCCCCGATGGCGTGCAGATCGTGGACGTGGTGGCCGAGTATCCCACTGACTTCATTGGACAGATGCTGGAGTACGGGATCAGTTATTCCTACCTGCCGATCGAGAACTGAGATCGGCAACGACGTTGCCACTTGTCATTCTGCGCGGAGTCGCAGAATGACTGTGGCAAATATCCTTAGAAGTTGTAGGTAAGCCCGATGCTGCCCGAGCGCCCCTCGCGGTAGCTGTTCACGTCCCGCCCGCCCTGCGTGGTTTCCTGCATCTCGTTGGTCAGGTTCTTGAGCTTCATATTCAGTTCCAGGTGATCGCCCACGTAGCGGGTATAGTTGAAGTCCAGCTCGCCGTACGGCTGATCCATGACGTCCGGTTGTTCCAGAATTCCCACTTCGCGGATTTTCTCGCCGGTATAGTGATACACCAGGCTGGCCTTTTGACTGGAGCCGTTGTCGTAGCCAAGTTGCAGGTTGGCGATGTAATCGGCCTGGCCCTGCAGCCGGCGCGTGGAATTGGTGAGAATGCCCGAATCCTCGGGGCGTATCACCACTTCGGAATCGATCAGTGTCAGGTTGGTCGACACGTAGAAGTTGGCCAGGCGGTCGCTGAGTGAATCCAGCCAGTGGTAGGCATCCAGTTCGATGCCGCGCGTGGTGGCGCCAAGCGCATTGATGAAGGAGCGCTCGTTGGCCGATCCCGGGCGGATCACCGCTTCGATCGGGGCGGCGAAATCCTTGTAGAACAGGCCCACCGAAATACTTTCATTATCCGAGTAATACCATTCCCAGCGCGCGTCGTAGTTCTTGATATAGGCGACCTCGAGGTCGGGGTTGCCGACGATGACGAAGCCCGTCACCGGATGGGTGAACGGCGACGGCGACAGTTCGCGGAAATCCGGACGTGAGATGGTTTCCGAATAGCTGGCGCGCAGCTGCATGTCGTACCGGCCGAGAATGTAGGTGCCGGTAATGGTGGGGAACAGATCGTCGCTTTCCAGCGTGGTGTCGATCGGTGCGGCCTGTTTGTTGAAGAGGTCGAAGGTCACCACGTTCTGTGTGGATTGTTCCTGGCGCACGCCGCCGGCAATACGCCAGGATGCACCCAGTTCGATGTCGGCTTCGGCGTACCACGCATCCAGCGCCTGGGTGGCCATGTAGTTGTCGGTGGGGCGCGTCTGTTCACGCAGCTGGAAACCGTTGGGGCCGATGGTGTCGGCATTGATGATCGCTTCCAGCGATTCGTTGTACAGCAGCTCAAGGGGCGTGCCGCCCTGGTCGAAATAGGAGAAGCGGCGAATCTGCGCGTCGCGTTCCTTGTCCATGCGGCTCAGGCCCACGTTGAACTTGGTGTGGCTGCCAAAACCCGTGTCCATTTCCCAGGTGGCGGAAATGCCGCGGTCTTCGTTCTGGTCTTCCAGGTTCGACCACATGCGGGTATTGGCATCGCCGCGCAGCGAGAAGCGGTAGCGCTGGGACGTCTTGTCCAGTTCGTAGCGGTACTCGCGCATGTCCGGCGCTTCGCGCTTCGCGCGCGAGCGGTTGAGATGCCAGTTGATCGTCAGGTCGTTGAGCGCGCCGAAATAGTGTTCACCGTCCAGCTGCTTGGAAAGCAGATCCTGTTCGATCCATTCCAGGCGGTACTGGTTGATTTCGATGTTCTCGGCGGCATAGGTGCCGCGCAGGTTGCCGGCGAGGTCATCCATCTTGTGAATCTGCAACACCGTGCCCTTGAGGCTGTGGTCGCGCCATTCCACGCCGGTGGTCAGGAACAGGGAACTGTCGACGCTTTGTTCCGTGGAACGAAAAGTCTGGATGTTGGAGGGACTCAGCTCGCCGTCGGAACCGGCCGCGTAGCTGTTGCGCGATACGGTGATGCTGTCCCAGCTGTTGCTGTAGCTTAGGTTGCCCAGCAGGCCAAGGCGGAACTCGCCTGGCTGCGCCGCCACGCCGAAATTGACCGCGGCGCTGGTGTCCGGCTCTATCTTCTGGCTTTTGACGTCGTAGTTGCTGCTGAGGCTTTCGCCTATCACTTCCAGTTCTTCCGGTGTGAAGCCGTTGCGATACACCAGGTTGTTCGGGCGCAGTTCGCGGTCGCCAGCAATGGCATTCTTCAGGGTATCGGGCATGTCGCGCGTGCCCTTGTCGAAGCCGGTCCAATCCTGGCTGCTGCCGCTGTACACCAGGCCGTTCTTGCCGGTGGTGTTGCCGGAATAGCCCACGCTGGTCGATACCGTCAGGAAGGATTCGTCGGGCACCACCTTGGTGCGCATCTGAATGGTGCCGCCGGCGAATTCGGCGGGGTACTGCGCGGAGAAGGTTTTCTGCACCAGCACGCTGTCGATCACGCTGGCGGGGAACAGATCGAGCGGCA
>DATMFX010000051.1:0-3511 GCA_035555995.1 Hyphomicrobiales bacterium
GTACGCGGGGCTCGCCAACGATGTCAGCATCGATTATCTCAAGCGCCTCGGCGTCACCGCGGTGGAACTGATGCCGGTGCACCAGTTCGTGCACGACAAGCATCTGGTGGACAAGGGGCTGCGCAATTATTGGGGCTACAACACCATCGGCTTCTTCGCACCGCATGACGAATATGCCTTCGCCTCGTCCACCGCGGCAATCGCCGCCGAATTCAAGGGCATGGTGAAGGCGCTGCACGCGGCCGGCATCGCCGTGATCATCGACGTGGTCTACAACCACACCGCCGAAGGCAATCATCTCGGCCCCATGTTGTCCTTCAAGGGCATCGACAACCCTCTCTATTACAAGCTGGAAGAGGACAAACGCTACTACACGGATTTCACCGGCTGCGGCAACAGCCTGAACCTGCGCGGTCCTTTTACCCTGCAGCTGCTGATGGACTCGCTGCGTTATTGGGTGCTGGAAATGCACGTCGACGGCTTTCGCTTCGATCTTGCCGCGGCGCTGGCGCGGGAACTGCAACAGGTCAACAAATTGTCCGCGTTCTTCGACCTCATCCACCAGGATCCCGTGGTCAGCCAGGTCTACCTCATCGCCGAACCCTGGGACCTGGGCGACGACGGGTATCAGGTGGGCAACTTCCCCACCATCTGGAGCGAATGGAACGGACGGTATCGCGACAGCGCGCGCCGCTTCTGGCGCGGCGAGGCGCAAGCGGTGGCGGAGATGGCGTCGCGATTCACCGGCAGCTCGGATCTGTATTCCCATACCACGCGGCGGCCCTCGGCAAGCATCAACTTCATCACCTCGCATGACGGTTTCACCCTGCGCGACCTGGTTTCGTACGAAAAACGCCACAACGCGGCGAATGGTGAAGACGGCGAGGACGGAGACAAGGACAACAATACCTGCAACCACGGCGTCGAGGGCGATACCGACGATGCCGGCATCATCACCTTGCGCCGCCGCCAGCAGCGCAATTTCCTCACCATGCTGATGTTGTCGCAGGGCGTGCCGATGCTGCTGGGCGGCGATGAATGCGGTCGGACGCAAGGCGGCAACAACAACGCCTACTGCCAGGACAACGAAGTGTCATGGCTGCACTGGGAGAGCCAGGATGAAGACCTGTTCGATTTCACCCGCCGCCTGATCGCCCTGCGCAAGGCGCATCTGGTGTTCAGGCGCCGCCGCTGGTTCCATGACTTTCCGCTCAAGGCACGCGGAAAGGAAATCCTCTGGTTCAACCCGAACGGCGACGCCATGCAGGACGAAGAGTGGGGCCAAGGCAATAACGCCTGGCTCATCGTCTATCTCAACGGCAATACGCCACTGCACGAAAGCCCGTTCCAGGATCCGACGTTCGACGCCAGCTTCTTCCTGATCATGAATGCCAAGCAGGAGGAAATCCGCGTGACCCTGCCGGGGCCCAACGGCATTACCTCCTGGCGCAAGGTGTTCGACACCGACGCAGGCTGGTGCGAGGAAACGATCACCCATGCGGTGGGCGAGCAACTCGCGGTGATGGCGCACTGTTGCTGGCTGTTGCGCCACGATGGCGAATGCGGCAAGGGTGCATGATGACGCCGGTTGCCACTTACCGCATTCAGCTGAGTCCGGCATTCACCCTGGACGACGCGGCGGCGCTGGTACCCTATCTGGCCGCGCTGGGTATCGATCACCTGTATACCTCGCCCACGCAGCAGGCGATGCCGGACAGCCTCAGCGGCTATGACGTCACCGACCCCACGCTCGTCAATCCCGAACTCGGCGGGCAGGCGGCCCATGCGCGTTTGAGCCGCCAGCTTGCCGCGCACGGCATGGGGCGCATGGTGGACATCGTGCCGAACCACATGGCAATCGTCAGTAACGAGAATCCGTGGTGGAACGACGTGCTCAAAAACGGCAGGTTCAGCCGGCACGCGGCCTGGTTCGACGTCGATTGGGATTCCTCCGACGCGCTGTGGCCGAACCGGGTGTTGCTGCCGGTGCTGCAGGACCAGTTCGGGCGTGTATTGGAGGCGGGCGAGCTGCGCCTGGCGCATGCGGACGGCCATTTTACCCTGCATTATCACGAGCTATGCTTTCCGATCGACCCCGTCAGCTGCGCCACGCTGCTGCATCGCGCTGCCGAAGGCGGGCATGCCTTGTTGCGGTTTCTTGCGGAAAGTCTGCACGATCTGCCGCGGCCCAGTATTTCGGTGGACTCCGAACTCAAGCGCCGGCAACGCAACCTCGACGTGCTCGAAGCCTTGCTGGCGCGGCTTTGCCAGGGCGAACCCGGTGTTGTCGCGGCGGTCGATGCGGAGGTGGCGCGTCTCAACGATAACCTGCGGGAACTGGGCGAATTGCTGGAAGCGCAGCATTACCGGCTGGCGTACTGGCAGGCGGCGGATTTCGATCTCGGGTATCGCCGTTTCTTCAACGTCAACGAACTTGCCGGCCTGCGGGTGGAGCTGCCCGAAGTGTTCGACGCGGTGCATGCGCTGCCGCTGCAGTGGATACGCAATGGCGAGGTGCAGGCGCTGCGGGTGGATCATCCGGACGGCCTGCGCAATCCCACGTCCTATTTCCAGTCGCTGCGCGCCGCTGCGCCACAGGCCTGGATCGTGGCGGAAAAGATACTGGCCCATGACGAAGACTTGCCGCCAGAGTGGCCGGTGGAAGGCACCACCGGCTACGAATTCGCCAATCTGGTGCAGGGCCTGTTCGTCGATCCGGATGGCGAAGCGCCGCTGACGCAGTGGTACCAGGATTTCACCGGCAGCGACCAACCCTACGCCACGCAGCTGTTTGAGGCCAAGCAACTGGTGATGGCCAAGCTGCTCGGCAGCGAAGTGACACGCCTGGCCTCCTTGTTGCGTGCGGTGTGCGAACGGCACTGGCGCCAGCGCGATCATCCCAACGCCGTGCTGTCGCAACTGCTGGTGAACGTGATCGGGCACTTTCAGGTGTATCGTACTTACGTGCAGCCTGGAGCAGACGCCAGTGAAGCGGATCGCACGCGCATCCAGCAGGCCATTGCGGGTGCGCGTGCCCATGACCCGGCGCTCGATGAAGAACTGTTGCAGTTTTTGGAACGGTTGCTGTTGATGCAGATCGACGGCGCGCTGGAACGGGAGTTTGCCTTGCGCTTCCAGCAATTGACCAGTCCCGTGATGGCAAAGGGATTGGAGGACACGTTGATGTATCGTTATCTGCGTCTGAGCGCGCTCAACGAGGTGGGCGGCGATCCAGGCCGCTGGAACGTAACGCTTGCGGATTTCCATGCTGAATGCCAGGCAATGAAGCGGCAGCCGCATTGTCTGCTTGCCACCTCCACCCACGACACCAAGCGCAGCGAAGACGTGCGGGCACGACTCGTGGTGCTGAGCGAAATGCCGGCGCTTTGGATCGAGGCCGTGCGCGCCTGGCACGAGCACAACCTGCGCCACCACGACTGCGGCCTCGATACCGATACCGAGTATCTCTACTACCAGACCCTGGTGGGTGCCTGGCCGATCGAGCGTGAAC
>DATMFX010000052.1:0-3184 GCA_035555995.1 Hyphomicrobiales bacterium
GGCGTCCTCCAAGGGAAACTGCGCGAACACCGCTTCCATCAGCTTGTTGACGCCGCGCCCCTGGCTGGCGGCAATGGCCTGGATGTCGGCAAAGCCAAGCACATAGAAATCGGCCAGCGCCTGGTCCGGGTCCAGGCCGTCCACCTTGTTCACCACCAGCAGCACCGGTTTCTGCTTGCGGCGCAGGTGTTCCACGATGAAGTTGTCGCCGGGCATCAGGCCTTCGCGCGCATCCACCAGCAGCAACACCAGGTCCGCTTCCTCGATGGCCTGCAGCGACTGGCCGGCCATCATCGTGTCGATGCCTTCCTCGTCGCCGGCGATGCCACCGGTATCGATCACGATACAGTGTCGCTCGTCGTGGCGCGCCTCGCCATAAAGGCGATCGCGGGTCAGGCCGGCGAAATCGGCCACCAGCGCATCACGGCTATTGGTCAGCCGGTTGAAAAGCGTGGATTTGCCCACGTTGGGGCGGCCCACCAGGGCAAGCACGGGAGTCATGAACAGGTTTCCAGCCGCGGCTGCGGCGGCGTGAACGGGAGTTGGGCTTACTGCACCTGGTAAGCCGCCAGGGTACCACTGTTGCCGAAAACATAGAGCACGTTGCCCTGGCTGAGCATGTGCGCGCGAATGCCGTCGCCGTCCACCTTGGTCCGCGCCACGAAACGCCCGTTGGATTGCGCCAGCAGGTGCACGTAGCCATCGGCGTCGCCCACGGCCACGTAGTTGCTGAAGCCCTGCGGCGAAGACAGGCGGCGGCGTTTCATCTGGTCATTGCTCCAGACCGGCGCGTCCTGGCCAACGCGGTAGGCGCGCACGACGTCGTCCGCACCCGACAGGTACACGTTGCCGAAGCCGAAGCTGGCACCGCCACTGGTGGATTCCTCCACGCGCCAGCGGGTCTGCCCGGTAACCGGGTCGATCACCGCCAGGTAGCCCTGGTAGCTTGGCGCCAGCAGCTGGCCGTCGAACAACACCAGCGTGCCGTCGATGTCCACCATGCGGTCGATTTCGGAACGGCCGGTAGGAATGGCCACGCGTTCTTCCCAGCGCAGCGTGCCGTTGTCGAGCGCCACCGAGATCACCGAACCATTCGCCAGCGCGGCGATCACGAAATTCTGGACGATGATTGGCGAGCTGGTGCCGCGCAGGCTGAGCGCGGGCACCTGGTTTTCATAGATCCATACCTGTTCGCCGTTCTGCGCGTTCAGGCCTACCAAGTTGCCGTCGACCGTCTGCGCCACCACGATGCGGCCGTCGGTGACCGGTGCCGACAGCACCTCGCTGGTCACATCGCTTTCCCAGCGCACTTCGCCGGTATCGGCTTCCAGTGCCACCACCTGGGCATTCTCGGTGCCAAGCAGCACCAGACCGTTGCTTGCGCCGACGCCACCGGTGATCACCTTGCGCAGCCGGGCGCGCCACTGCACGCGTCCCGTTTCGCGTTCCACCGCCATCACCACGCCGTTGTTGCCGGCGGCATAGATGCGCGGCCCCACGATGACCGGCGCGAGGCGGTTGTATTTCTTGCTGCCCTGGCCGGAACCGACGCCGACCCGCCACAACCGGCGCATTTGCGCCTGCGGTTCGAAACTCACCAGTTTGGCGGGCTTGGTGTCTTCGTCACTGCCGCCGAACCAACTGAACATGCCGCAGCCGCTCAGCGACAAGGCCAACGCGCAAAGCGGAACCAGGCGCAGTGCGCGCCTCCAATACCTCATGGGAAACCTGCCGGGCTGACGCCTAAATTCTGCAGCTTGAGCTGCAACAAGACCGGATTGACTCCTTCCGCAGTGGCCAATGCCCGTTGATAGGCGGCCCTGGCGCCTTCCAAATCGCCTTTGTCCAACAGAATGTCGCCCTCCACTTCGGCATAGCCGGAAGTGAAGGAGCCGGGTTCGATGCCGTGCAGGAGCGCCAGTGCGGCGTCCGTGTCGCCAAGCGAAGCCTTCAGCCGCGCCAGCCGCAGCCGCGCCACCTTGAACAGTTCTTCCTCGGCTTCATGCATGAAGCTGAGCTTGGGATGGTCAAGTATCCATTGCAGTTCCGTCGCCGCCTGTTCCTCCTGGCCGGCGTCGGCCAGGAACTTGGCCACGGCCAGCGCCGCATAGCGCGTGTAGATGCTGGCTTCGAAATCCGACTTGAGCCTGCCGGACACCGCCTGGGCCTGCATCAGTTGTTCATCGCTCACCACAGTGGTGCTGCTGCTGATCGATAGCTCGGCGATTTGCTGGTACAGCTCGGAAGCGGCACCGGAGGTGTCCTGGTGCGAGGCCTGCCACTGCCGCAAGCCGAAGAAGGCAGCAAACGCCAGGGCCACGGAAAGCAGCAGGGAATTGCCGTTCTCCTTCCACCAGTTCTTGAGGGCTTCCAGCTGTTCGTCGTCGCTCAGATAACTTGACAAGAAAATAACTCCCTACGAATCAATACGTTCATTACTGCTGTTCGCCGCCACCATCTTCGCCGCTATTCGCAGCTTTAATCTATTCGCCGCTATTCGCGGGTTCCATCCGCCGACGGCTCGTCCGCCATCGTGCGCTCGGCGAGCTGCCGCCGCAGCCACGCGTCCAGTTCCGCCAACGGCAGTTCCTCGCTGGCGCCCTCCGCCTCGAGCAGGCGCGCCTTGATGGCCGCTTGGGGAGCGTCGCCTTCCAGGATCAGAGCACAGCGCGCTCCGCTGGCATAGGCTTTTTTCAGCTGCGCATTATATTTACCGCCACCGCAGTGGGTCAAAATTCGTAAGCGTGGATAGCGCCGGCGCAATTCCCGGCCCAGTTGCAGCGCCTGCCCCTGCACGCCCTGCCCCGCCACCACCAGATAGACGTCCAGGGTGCGCGCCAGTTCCTGCGGAAATGCTCCGGTTTCCTCCAACAGCAGCAGCAACCGCTCCAGCCCCATGGCAAAGCCCACCGCCGGAGTGCGCGTGCCGCCAAGCTGGGCGGAAAGGTTGTCGTAGCGTCCGCCGGCGCAGACCGTGCTCTGGGCGCCAAGCTTGTCGGTGGTCCATTCGAACACCACGCCGTTGTAGTAATCGAGCCCGCGCACCAGCGCCGGATTGCGCGTGCAGGCGATGCCGGCCTGCTCCAGCAGCGTCAGCAACTGGGCGAACTCCTGCTTGCTCTCGGCGCCAATGAACTCGTCGAGCACCGGGGCATCGGCCAACAGTTCACGCGTGTGCGGATCC
>DATMFX010000053.1:0-2492 GCA_035555995.1 Hyphomicrobiales bacterium
ACCGTTCGGGTCCGGGTTGGTAACGCGCGACTGCAGGTGCTGCCAGCTGCGGTCGAACAGGGAACTGGGCGAACTGATCTTGGACTGGTCGAAGGCAGCCAACGAACCCAGGATGTGCAGGCCGTTGTCGAACTCGTGGCCGAAGGCGCCGCCCACTTCCCAGGTGCGGCCGTCGCCGTACTCGGTGATGCCGGTTTGCGTGTGGGTCTTGAAGCCCACGTAATTGGTGTCGAGGATGAAGTTCACCACGCCGGCCACGGCGTCGGTACCGTAGCTGGCCGATGCCCCGCCGGTGACGCTTTCGACGCTACGCAGCAGGTCTTTCGGGAACAGGTTGACGTCCACCGTGCCGAAACGGTTGCTTGGCACCACGCGGCGGCCGTTGAGCAGGGTCAGGGTGCGGTTGGTACCGGCACCACGCAGGTTCACGTTGGAACCGCCGGAGTTCTGGCCGCCGTTCACCCCCTCAGGTGTCAGGTTGTTGGCGAACTGCGGCATCTGGGTCAAGCTGTCGATCAGGTTGCCCGGCGCCATTGCCGCCAGCTCGCTGGCTTCCATGGTGGTGACCGGGGTCGGCGTTTCCATGGTGGTGCGGCTGATGCGGGAGCCGGTCACCTGGATTTCTTCCAGTTGCTGCTGCTGTGCCGTGGCGGCGGGTATCGCGCCAACGGTCAGCGCCAGCGCGGCAAGTCCCGTAGGAATCATGCGGGCCGGCTTGGTAAGGCTTTGTACTGAGTGATTGATTGCAACGAACAGGCGCGCGCGCCTGTAGCTCTGCGAGGCTTTCATGGTTTCCCCTTTTTTCGTTGATTTTGGTTGCAGAGCGCTTGTTTTGTTTCCCTCTTTTAATTCAACCGGTCGGTAGGCACAGCAAAAGCCCGACCCGATCGCTTGCCTGGTACTGTGGAACGGCATCGCCGTTTCCAGGCACCAAGAAAAAACAAGCACTCGTCATCGAACAACTTGCGTTCCGGTATTTTCGATATCCGAAAGGTGTTTCGGAAGACTGCAATCGCCAATAAAAAACCCGCCCCTGTTCACTACCACTGCAAGCCTGGCTCCGGGAGCACGCCAAGGCTAATCCGCCGGACGGAAAAGGCCAAGCACTAATCGCCTAAAAATGAAGATTAATTGTTCGGGTCCCTGGAACGGGGGGGCCGGTTTCGGGCAGGGAAAGTGGCTACGGGGAGGGATCGGCCATGAGGGTGTCCGCGGCGGGAGGTCCGGGAATGCCCGTTCCTTCAGGCCGGCCACCGCCGAACAGGTCAAGCATCAGCGCCACCCGTTCGCGCGGGTTGGCGGGCACTTCCTCCAGCGTCTCGATGGCCATCAGCCGGTCCTGCAGCCCGCTCTGGTTGGCGATCTGGATCGCCAGGCCGGGCCGCGCGTTGATTTCCAGGATCAGCGGGCCATGCGTGCGGTCCAGCACGATGTCCACGCCCATGTAGCCAAGTCCGGTGAGCTCGAAGCAGCGCGCGCCCAGTTCGAGCAGGCCAAACCAGTCGGGAATCTGCAGGCCGGCAAGCGGCACCCCGAAATCGGGATGCTCCTGCACCGTGCGGTTCTGGAACACGCCATTGAGCGTCAGGCCGGTGGCAATGTCGATGCCGACCCCCACGGCGCCCTGGTGCAGGTTGGCCTTGCCGTCGGAATAGCGGGTGGGCAGGCGGATCATCGCCATGACGGGAATGCCGCGGAACACCAGCACGCGGATGTCGGGCACGCCGCGGTAGCTCACCTGGTCGAGCACGGGGTCCACGCGCACCCGGTATTCCACCATGGCGGAATCGGGCAACCCGCCAAGGCTGTACATGCCGCTGAGAATGTTGGACGCGTGATACTGGATTTCGTCCAGCGCCAGGGCACGGCCGTCGGGCTTGACGTAAAGTTCCTTGCGCATGCCGTCGATCACCAGCACGCCCTCGCCGCCGCTGCCGTGCGCGGGCTTGATCACGAATTCCTTGCTGGCGTGCAGAATTTCCGGCAATCGCTTCAGATCGCCCTGGGAGGAAATCGCGCCATAGAGCTTGGGCACGGCGATGCCGGCCTGCAGCGCCAGTTGCTTGGTGCGCAGCTTGTCGTCCACCAGCGGGTAGGATTCCCGCCGGTTGTATTTCATGACGTAGCCGTGGTTGCGGGCGTTGAGCCCCACCACGCCGAGCTTGCTGAGTTTCAACCAGGTGCCGAGCATCACGCTTCCCCGAGGCCGCCGCGCATCATGCCTGCGGGCCGCTCTTGGTCAGATCCTTGAAGCGCAGCACTTCGCTGAGGCGATAGCCGCTGTAGGAGCCGAGCATCATGCACAGCGCCAGCACGACCAGCAACAGTTCCGGAAAGTTGAACATCAGGTGCATCAGGCGCGGATCGCTCATGACGTAGAAGCCCGTTACCGATACCACCAACGTGCCGATGCTTTCCTTGATGGTTTCGCGCGTGCCGCGCTCTTCCCACACGATCGACATGCGCTCGATGGTCATGGTCAGGATCACCAT
>DATMFX010000054.1:0-2889 GCA_035555995.1 Hyphomicrobiales bacterium
GTTCCAGGAGGCCACGGGGCGCACGCTGACATTGAACGGCCCGCTCAGTCTGAGCCTGTATCCCTGGCTGGGCGTGACGCTGGAAGACGTGAGCATCGGCAACGCGCCCGGTTTCAGCGACGCGCCGCTGTTGCAGCTCGACAGCGCGGCGCTGCGCATCAAATTGATGCCGCTGCTGCGCAATTCCTATGAAATCGACACCATTCGCGTCGATGGCCTCGATGCCAGCCTCGAAGTATTGGCGGACGGCCGCAACAACTGGACCTTCGGCGATGCCGACGAAGCCGCATCGAGCCAGTCCGGCAGCAGCAGCGGCGGTGGCATCAACAACCTGGTGCTTGGCGGCGTGGACATCCGCAACACCCGCCTGGTGTACGACGACAAAGCCCAGAACGCTCATTACGAAATCAAGGACCTGGCGCTGCAGATCGATGAGCTGGTGTATGGCGAACCGCTGAACATCACCATGATGCTCGACGCCTCCTCGCGCAATCCGCAGTTCGACGCCGAAGCGAACATGAGCGGCACAGTGCTCTACGATCTCGACAACGAACGCTACGACCTCGATCCGCTGGCGCTCACCGCCACGCTGCGCGGCCCCGCGCTGCCCTCGGGCAGTGCCGACGTGCGCCTCGACGCCGTGCTTGGCGCGGATCTCGATGCCGACACGCTGCGGCTCAGCCGTTTCGAACTCGACGCCTTCGGCAACCGCCTCAACGCCACCGCGGAAGTGGCGCGCATGAGCACGGACAAGCCCGCGGTGCAGGCCGAGATCGACGCCAACGGCAACGACCTGGCCACCCTGTTCCGCCTCATCGGCCAGAATGACCTGGCACAGCGCAGCGCCGACCTCGAACGCCGCTATGCCGTCAAGACCGCGCTGAACGCCGATCTCGGCAACGGCACCCTCACCCTGCCTTCGCTGTCGGTGGACCTGTTCGGCACCACCGTCACCGGCCGGGTGGAAGCCTCGCGCCTCAACACCGACACCCCGGCATTCAACGGCGAGCTTTCCGCCAACGGCCCCGACCTGCCTCTGATCATGCAGATCATCGGCCAGTTGCAGGGCGGCCGCGAAGCCATGCTCAACCAATACGGCCGCCAGCTGCGCACGGTCAGTGACCGCGCCTTTACCCTGCAGACGCGCTTCGATGCCGATCTGCAAAGCGGCAACATCGACCTGCCGGTGCTGGACGCCAAGCTGCTCGGCTTCACCCTGGGCGGCCAGTTGACCGCGCGCGACATGCAAAGCCGCCGCGGCAGCGTGGATGGCCAGTTCGACCTGAGCGGCAACAATCTGCGTGAAGTGCTCACCGCGTTGGGGCAGGCGGATTTGGCGGAAGTGGCCAATTCCGTGCAGGCCAAGGCCACCGTGTCCGGCACCGGCAACACCTTCCGCATCAGCCCGTTCAACGCCACGCTGGCGCTTGCCGGTCGCGGCGGCAATCAGCCGCAGACGCTGAGCCTGCAGGCAGACACCAACGTCAATCTCGACAACGACAGTCTTGGCGTCGACACCTTTACGCTCAACGGGCTCGGGCTGGATCTGAGCGGCAAGATCCGGGTGCAGGATTTTTCCGGGGCCATGGCCTATGACGGCGAAATCGCGGTGGCCGAATTCAACGCCCGCGACCTGCTGCGGCAGCTGAACCAGCCGCCGCCGGATACCCGCGACGCCAGCGTGCTGCAGAAAGTGGCGCTGCAAAGCGTCTTCAGCGGCACGGCCAACAGCATCAACGTCAACGAACTGGCGCTGCGGCTCGACGACACCACGCTCACCGGCTCGCTCAACCTGAGCGATTTCGCGGCGCCCGCCGGCCGCTTCGCGCTGAACGTGGACACCATCGACGCGGACCGCTACCTGGCGCCGGACACCAGCGAAACCGCCGCCGCCAGTTCCTCCGAGGACGACCTGCCCACCGACACGCTGCGCACGGCGAACGTGCAGGGCGAAATCCGCGTGGGCCAGCTTGGCATCAGCGGCCTTAGCATGAGCGACATCCTGGTGCAGCTCAACGCCGCCAAGGGCGACGTGGCACTCAGCCCGATCCGCGCCAACCTGTACCAGGGCAGCTTCAACGGCGACATTCATCTCGATGTGACCGGCGCCCAACCCACGGCCAGCGTGGCCACCACGCTGAGCGCCATCGATCTGGAACCGCTGCTGCAGGATTTCATGGGTTCCGCCTATCTCAGCGGCAAGGGTTCGGTGCAGCTCACGCTTGCCGGCAACGGCGCCGACCTTACCACCATCAAGCACAGCCTCAACGGCAAGGGCGCGGTGAATCTCGAGGACGGCGTACTCAACGGCATCGACGTGGGCGACGTGCTGGCACGCGTGGAAACCATGATCCGCAACCGCCGCCTGGTGCAACTGCCGCAGTCCGGCGGGCAGACGCCGTTCGACACCTTCGCCGCCACGCTTGCCATCCAGAACGGCGTGGTGAGCACCAACGATCTCGACATCGCCGCGCCCGATTGGGCCATCACCGGCAACGGCACGCTGGCCAACCTGAACGACGACACCATCAACTTCAATCTGGTGACGTTGATGCAGGAAGGCACGCTGACCGCCGACGGCACCGAATATGAGGTGGGCGGGCACGCCTTGCCGATCGCCTGCAGCGGTAATCTCAGCAGCCCGCGCTGCCTGCCGGACGTGCAGGCCATCTTCACCGCCGCCGTGGGCAACGTGGTGCAGCAGCGGCTCGGCGAATTCCTGCAGGATCGCTTCGGCGGCCCCGCGCAGCAGAATGCCGCGCCCGCTACCGGCACCCCGGCACAGGAAGGGGAAACCGCTCCCCAGCCCCAGGAAGAACCGGCGACGGAACAACAGCAGCAGAACCCCACCGAACAGCTGCTCAATCGCGCCCTGGACCGTCTGCGGCG
>DATMFX010000055.1:0-5095 GCA_035555995.1 Hyphomicrobiales bacterium
ACGTACAAGGCATTGGTGAGCGGCGAATAGGCGCTTGGCCAGAAGCTGCGGGTGTTCAGGTAACAGACCAGCTTGCGTTCGCCGGGCTGGGTCAGCAGCAGTTGGCGATTGATGTGGGTGATGCCGGTGTCCACGTCGATGTCTTCGAGCATGAAATTGTCCGGCGCAAACGGGAACGGCGTGGCCCACAGGAATTCACCGCTTTTGGCATCAAGCGCCCACAGCCCGCCGCCCTCGCCCACGTTCACCACCACGTCGCGCACTTCGCCGGGCTGCAGGCGGGGGTTGATCCAGCGCACCGCATCGGGATCCGGATTGAGCGCGGTGCGCACCAGGGTGCGCTCCTCGTTCATGTCCAGGTCCCAGTCGTCGCCGGGTAGATGCTGGTAATACCACTGCAGCTCGCCGGTATCGGGATCCAGCGCCACGGTGGAATTGCTGTACAGGTCCGAAGGCGCCGCGTTGGCCACGTCCGCAAGCCCCTCCTCGCCATGGCGTGCCAGGCGGCTGGTGGGCATGGGATTGGCGATGCCCCAGTAGATCAGATTAGTGGCAGGATCGTAGCTGCCCGGCAAGCCCCAGGGCGAGGCCAGGCGCTGTTCCAGCGGCACGCCGGCCCAGGTGTCGCCGCCCGGCGGATCGTCCGGCCCCTGCACGGTATTGAACGACCACAGCAGTTGCCCGCTGCGCGCATCGTGCGCGGAAATGAAGCAGGCGTCGCGCGGGCCAGAGCCGCAGTTGCCGGCGGAAATCACTTTGTCCTTCACCACGATCACCCCGGCGCTGTTGCCGCGCCGGCCCACCGGGGCTTCCCAGCGCAGCGATCCGTCGACGGCATCGATGGCGATCAGGGTATTGTCCGGCGCGGTGAAATAGATCAGGTCCTCGAACATCGCCAGCGTCTTGGCGCGGTTCTGGTTGGCCAGGGCGGGATTGTCGAACTGGCGCTGGTATTCCCAGATGAGGTCGCCGGTGGTGGCATCGAGCGCCTGCACGGTGGAGGTAGGCGTGGCCAGATACATGACGCCGTCGTGCACCAGCGGAATGGTGTAGCTCAAGCCGTCCGGCAGGCCGCGCGACCACGCCAGGCCAAGCGCGGCCACGTTACCGCGATCGATCTGCGCCAGTGGACTGTAGCGCTGCGCATCCGCGGTGCGGCTGAACCAGAGCCAGTCGCCGGGATTGGGCTGCAGCAGTTCGGCTTCCGTCACCGGCGTGAAGGGTTCCACGCGGCGGTTGCGGTTCTGGGTGGGCGCCGCCTGCGTGGTGGCGCGGGTCTGTTGCGCCGTGGTGGCGAGAAAACGCAGATGGTCGATAAGGGCCGGCAATTGTTCCGCGCTTACCGCGGCCGGCGGCATGCCGCGTTCAGGACTGCCCGTTCGCAAAAATTCACCGAGCGCGGCATCGTCGTCCTGCAACACGCGCGCCACGATGGAAGGACCGATCTGCCCGCCAAGCCCGTTGGCGCCGTGGCAGTGGGCGCAGGCGCCGTCGAACAGCACGCTGCCGGTGGCGGGTTCCTGGGCCCAGGCAGGGGGCAGCAGTGCCGCAAGGCCAATGCCAAGCGCCACGCCAAGGGCGTGCTTGTGGCTGATCGTTGGCGATTTCATCGGCGGCCTCGCCGGCTCACTGACCCGAGAGCACGGCCTGCAGCTCCGCGCGCTCCATCAGCGGCGGATTGGGCGGCACGTGCACCGGCACGAAATGCTGGTAGTCGAGGCCAAGCCGTTCCAGCGCCGCGGCCAGATAGATCAGGAACGGATGCGGGCCATTGGTGCCGCCGAACGCCGGGCTGATCCAGGGCTGCAGCACGTCGGCTTCCACCACCGTGTTGATGCCGGGCAGGTAGGCGATGAGCATGTCGGCGGCGTGCTGGCTGACGCCAAGCGGATACAGTTCCACCGTCTGCCCGGCGTCGTCGCTGAGCACCAAATGTTCGCCCACGCCCTGCACCTTGACCGGCACCGTATCGGGCTCGGTGGGATTGACGCGCAAAGTGCGCGGCGTGGACAGCGCCTGCTGGAAGAACGCCACGTTCATGTCATGCGTCAGCACCGTGGCGCCAAGCGCCGCGAACTGGCGCAGGCCGCTGGCATGATCGAAATGTGAATGCGTACTCACCACGTAGCGGATCGGCTTGTTCGGAATCGCTTCGTTGACGGCGGCGATGATCTGCGCCGCGCGCGCATCGCTCTGCAGGCCGTCGATCACCACCACGTGGTCGGCGAACTCCACCGCCACCGATTGGTAGGCGCCCGCAATGGCGAAAATGCCGGGGCCGATTTCGCTGTAGGCGGGGCCGGCGGGCGCGGCACCGCCGCCACCGCCGCCACCGCGCGGCGGGGGGGCCTCCAGCGTTTCATCGCTTGGCGCCACCGCGGTGATGTCCAGATGCAGCGTGGCGGAGCCGCCCTGGTTCACGGTCAGGCTGGCGGGAAAACTCAGCGCGCCGAAATCCCGGTAAGGGCCGTATTCCGCTTGCACTTCCATGTCGCCGAAAACGGAATCGTCGACCCAGGTAGTGACGTTCTGCAGTTGGTGGTCGGCGTTGAACTGGCCGATCAGGCGGTAATCGATGCCGCCGCGTTCCAGCGGCAGTTCGACGCGCCAGCCGCCCTGCTCGCCGGTGATGACCGGTTGCCCTTCCGCCATCAGATGCACGAAGCCGTGCGGCGTGAGCCAGATGTTCAATTGGTCGAGCCAGGCGGAACTACCGTTGATGAAGCCCTGCTGCGGCGAGGGGCTGGCATTCGGCTGCGCGCCGCAGCCGCCGATGTGGTCCGGGTTCAATCCGGCGCGGCGCTGCGTGGTGTGGCGGGAATTGCCGTCCTGGTAATTGATCACGCGCTGGTAATCGGTGAGTTCCCAGCGTGCCCAGCCCTCGTCCACCGACCAGGCCTGGCCCAGGCAGGCGTCCCAGCCGGCGCCGGAAAAAGCCAGTCCGGTGGCATCGCCGCCAAGCGCCTGGAGCGCGGCGGTGCGGAATGTTTCACTGTTTTCCTGTTGCGCCAGCGCGGGCGCGATACCAAACGAGGCAATCAGGCCGGCAAGCGACAGCGTGCGGGTCAACGGGGGTAGAAAGCGGAAAAGCGGAGATGGTGAGGCCATGGTGTGGTCCTTCTCATGTTTTTTATTCTGGTGTCTTTTATCTATCGTCATGCGTCCGCGCCCGGGCGCGGCGCCACCGGGGCGGTGAAGCGTCATTCAATACGATCAAACGTTCTGGTTCAAGCATCGACGTCGGCCAGACATGGAAACACCCTCATGCCTGCTACGACATTCCAGAAAGCAAAATCCGCAAGTGGAGATTCGTTTGTTTTATGGTCCGCATCGGTATCGTTGCGCCTCTGCCGTCCCTGTTGGCCAGCCAGGGTACGCTACAAGCACGTCCGTGTGCGCTCGGTTCCGGGCCATCCCTGGCCCTCCAACGCCCCTGGCTGGCCAACAGGGACGACAGAGGCTTGGCATTGAACTTCAGTGCTACGCACAGGAGCACAAAATTAAAAATCTGTGGATGCCGTGCGTAACTCGATGTCGATGGCTTGCAGTCGCTTGGCCGGATTGGCTATCGGGGGACGTTGATGGCCAGGGATGGCCATCACCGAGCGCACATGGATGTGCTTGTAGCGTGCCCCCGATAGCCAATCCGGCCAAGCGACTGCAACAGATTCGATGCGGGCCACGCCCCTCACCCACCAACAACCAACCGCTCTATTTCCCTTCCAAGTGCCACGGCGTCATTGCTGAAGTAATGGGTGTGCCCGCCCGCACCCAAGCAGAATTCGCTGCGATCACCGGCGCGCGTGGCGCTCACCAGACCGTTGGCGGCATCCTCCACGGCAATACGAAAGGAAGCTGTATTGCCGGCATCGCTCCAGATGAAACGCCCCACGTAGTCGCCGGAGCGGCAGGCGTTGACCCATTCGCGCAGGCCAAGTTCAGACGCGGCGGGACGTGCATCGGCAAATTCGGTTACAGGCTGGCCCATCCATTCGTACAGCAAGGGGAAGCGCTTGGCGTAGAGGTCGCGCAGCGGCGAACCCACCGTGACCAGCGCCAGCGGCGCGCTGCCCGCCACTTCCTGCAAGCGCCCCTGCACGTGCAGGTAATGCAGCAGTTCGGCGCTGATCACCGTGCCCTGACTGTGCGACACGAGGATGATGCGGGCGTAGCCGGCTTCGCGTAGGTAGGCGAGCAGCGAGGCGTAGCGGGAAAAGATTCGTGCACGCGGCGACTGGCCGTCGGGCGGATCGGCGAAGTAATTGTCGACGTCCATGATGGCGTCGATCGCCACGCGCAGCCGTCCGAAGGTGTTGCTGAAGCGCGTCCCGAGCGCGGCGATGGTGAGCGCGCCGCCGGCCAGCCATTTGCCGGCGGTTACCAGTGCTTCGCCCTGGAAATACTCGAGCCAGCCGCTGAGCGTCTGCACCAGGGCATCGCCCACGCCGGCGGCAAAGGCGAACTGGCGCGCCACGAACGCCAGGTACAGAATGCCGCCGGCGATGGCGCCGAGCGGTACCAGTATGCGCAGCCACTTCTCCAGCCGGTACAGGCCACCGCCAAGCCAGCCGCCAAGGCTCTGGGTCCAACGCTGCGCATCAGGGCGCAGGCCGGCGCTGTCGAGATTGCGGGTGGGCGCCAGTTCTTCGAGCAACGCGGGCGCAAGCACCAGGAGTCCCGCCAGGCCCAACAGGCTGGAGAGCACCACCAAAGGCGTGAAGAAGCTGCCGAGCAGCCGTACGCGTTCGTCGAGAAAGGCTTTGGCCGAAGGCCAGCCGCTGCCGGCGTCGAACACGCTGGATTGGTAGTACATATCCTCGATCGAGTGGCCCACCACGTAGATGAACACCGACCACAGCACCAGGCTCAGCACCGTAAACAGCGCGGTGGAACCGATCAGGGCCAGCCGGGCGGTATCCATGGAGGCCACCACCTTGGTGTCGGCGGCGCGCGTCAGCCAGAAACCCAGCAGCAGCGCCACAATCTGCACCACCGTGAATGCCGCCCACACCAGCAGGATCGCGGTGATCAATAGTTCGCCCACGGCAAGCGCGCTGGTCAACAGCCATTCGCGCAGGGTGGTCACGAACGGCAG
>DATMFX010000056.1:0-4767 GCA_035555995.1 Hyphomicrobiales bacterium
TCGTCGAGCCGGTTGATCCGGCCAAGCATGCCGCCGGTGGTCATGATCTCGTCGCCCACGCCGAGATTTTCCAGCAGCGAGCGATGTTCCTTGGCGCGTTTGGACTGCGGACGCCAGATCAGGAAATAGAAGATCAGGACGAAGCCGCCGAGAAACAGAAAGTTGTAGATGGGGGACGGCTGCTGCGGGCTGCCTTCTGCAGCCTGGGCAAACGCGGAGCTGATAAAGAAATCCATGTGTCACCTATATAAGACAAGGGGCACGGGCAGTGCCGCAGGGGTTGGTCATTCACTGGCCAAAACAGCTTGTTCTTCGACGAACTTGCTGACAAAGGCCGGCAATTTACTCTGTTCTATGGCATGGCGCAAACCTGCCATCAACTGTTGGTAGTAGTGCAGGTTGTGCAATGTGTTGAGCTGGGCCCCAAGCATCTCGCGGCACTTGTCCAGGTGCTGTAGATAGGCCCGGGAAAAATTTTTGCAAGTATAGCAGCTGCAATTTTCGTCCACCGGGCGCGTGTCGTCGCGATAGCGACTATTGCGCAGCTTGAGCAGGCCCCTGGAGGTAAAGAGATAGCCGTTGCGCGCATTGCGCGTGGGCAGCACGCAGTCGAACATGTCGATGCCGCGGCTCACCGCGTCCACCAGGTCCTGCGGCGTGCCCACGCCCATCACGTAGCGGGGCTTGTCGACCGGCAGCTGCGGCGCCACCTGATCCAGGATCATGTGCATCTCCTCCTTGGGCTCGCCCACCGACAAGCCGCCGAGCGCATAGCCGTCGAAGCCGATCTCGCGCAGCTGTTGCAGCGATTCCAGGCGCAAGCCAGGGTACATGCCGCCCTGCACGATGCCGAACAGGGCATTGGGGTTGCCCGCGTGCGCCACCTTGCAGCGCTGCGCCCAGCGCATCGACAACGCCATCGAGTCGCGCGCCTGTGCCTCGGTGGCGGGATACGGCGTGCATTCGTCGAAGGCCATCACGATGTCCGACCCCAACTCGCGCTGCACCTGCATCGAGGTTTCCGGATCCAGGAACACCTTGGCGCCGTCCACCGGAGAGCGGAACGTGACTCCGCGCTCATCGATCTTGCGCATCTCGCCCAGGCTGAACACCTGAAAACCGCCGGAGTCGGTAAGAATGGGACCCGGCCAGCCCATGAAATCGTGCAGGTCGCCGTGGCGCGCGATGATGTCCGTGCCCGGACGCAGCATCAGGTGGAAGGTATTGCCAAGCAGTATCTGCGCGCCGGTGTCCGCCACCTGCGAGGGCAGCATGCCCTTCACCGTGCCGTAGGTGCCCACCGGCATGAAGGCCGGGGTTTCCACCACGCCGCGTGCAAAACGCAAGCGCCCGCGCCGGGCCGGGCCGTCCTGCTGCAGCAGCTCAAATTGCATGAAGGAACTCCATGAATGCACGCTTCATGAAAACAATGCACTCTTCATGAAAACATAGGGGCGGTCGCCCGCCCCTGTATCGGTACGCGTGGGCGTTTACGGCAACAGGTGATTGACCGCGTCCCGCTCTTCGCTCAGTTCCTTTTCGGTCTTCTGCATCAGCCCACGGCTGAATTCGTCGATCGGCAGGTTCTGCACGATGGTGTAGACGCCATTGGCGCAGGTGACCGGGAAGGAATAGACCAGGCCGTCGGCGATGCCGTAGCTGCCGTCGCTCGGGATCGCCATGCTGACGATCTTGCCGCCCGTGCCAAGCACCCAGTCGCGCATGTGCTCGATGGCGGCATTGGCGGCGGAGGCGGCGCTGGATAACCCGCGTGCCTTGATGATGGCGGCGCCGCGCTGCTGCACGGTGGGGATGAATTCCTGCGTGACCCAATTCTGATCCACCAGCTTGGTGGCATCGATGCCCGCCACCTTGCAGTGATGGATGTCGGGGTACTGCGTGGAGCTGTGGTTGCCCCAGATGATCATGCTGTCGACGTCGGTGGTGTGCTTGCCGGTCTTGTTGGCCAGCTGCGCCATGGCGCGGTTGTGGTCCAGACGGGTCATGGCGGTGAACTGGCCACGCTTGAGGTCAGGGGCGTTGCGGTAGGCGATCAGCGCGTTGGTGTTGGCCGGGTTGCCCACCACGATCACCTTGACGTCACCGCTGGCGTGGTCGTTGATGGCCTTGCCCTGTACCGAGAATATCTGCGCGTTGGCTTCCAGCAGATCCTTGCGCTCCATGCCCGGGCCGCGCGGGCGGGCGCCCACCAGCAGGCAGTAATCGGCATCCTTGAACGCCACCTCGACCTTGTCGGTCTGCACGATGCCGTGCACCAGCGGAAACGCGCAATCCTCGATTTCCATGGCCACGCCCTTGAGGGCTTCCAGCGCCGGGGTGATTTCCAGCAATTGCAGAATGACCGGCTGATCCTTGCCCAGCATGTCGCCGGAGGCGATGCGGAATAGCAGAGAGTAGCTGATCTGGCCGGCGGCGCCGGTAACGGTGACCCTGACTGGAGCTTTCATGTTGGAGCGTTCCTGTATGGCTATGATGAATGACGATGCGACCCCCGGCGTGCCGGGTGAAAACTGTGCGAGGTTCCCCGGCAGGTCACGTGGCGCCGACCGGGCTGGCTCGGGCAGGGGCCGGATTATAGCAAAGTTGCGCGCAAAACCGTGGCGCAGTGGGCGCGGCAAACCCGTCCTGCCGCATGCCGGTCACAACGCTTGCTGTTACCCACAAATGAATTTGTTATCCTTTCGCCGCTCAATAAGACCAAAACCCATCAGGATCCCCTGCTTATGCGCCTGCGCAAGACCAAGATCATCTGCACCATCGGCCCCGCCACCTGCTCCTATGAAATGCTCGCCAAAATGCACGAGGCCGGCATGGACATCGTCCGGCTCAACATGTCCCACGCCACGCACGAGTGGGCCAAGAACGTGATCGACGACGTGGTGGAGCTGAACAAGCACACCCCCTTCCCCGTCGGCATCCTGCTCGACACCCAGGGCCCGGAAATACGCACCGGCGTGCGCGAAAGCGACCTGGACCTCAAGGCCGGCGATGAAATCACCATCACCGTGCGCGACGGCGTCAGCGTGGAGGAATCCTCCATCAGCATCAACTATGAAGAGTTGATCGACACCGTCAACGTCGGCGACCGCATCACCGTGGACAACGGCCTGATCAACCTCGAAGTGCTGGAAAAGAACAACAACCTCATGCGCTGCACGGTGCTCGACGGCGGCAAGCTCGGCAGCAAGAAACACGTCAACCTGCCCGGCATCCGCGTCAACCTGCCCGCCATCACGCAAAAAGACCGCGAAGACATCCTGTTCGGCCTCGATCAGGAACTGGACTACATCGCCCTCTCCTTCGTGCGCGAAGCCGAAGACGTGCTGCAACTGCGCCGCCTGATCCAGGAACACCGGCCCGCCAAGGCCAACAACATCCGCATCGTCGCCAAGATCGAAGACCAGCAGGGCGTGAAGAACCTCGAGGAAATCATCCGTGTGTCGGACGGCATCATGGTGGCGCGCGGCGACCTCGGCGTGGAAATCGATCTCGCGGAACTGCCCAACACCCAGCGCCGCATCGTGCGCCTGTGCGCCGAATACGGCAAACGCGTGATCGTGGCCACCCACCTGCTCGAATCGATGATCGAACACCCCATCCCCACCCGCGCCGAAGTCACCGACGTGGCCAACGCCGTGTTCGAGGAAGCCGACGCCATCATGCTCTCCGGCGAAACCACCGTGGGCAAACACCCCCTGCGCTGCGTGCGCCAGCTCGACGCCATCGCCCGCGCCACCGAAGTGAACCCCGGCATGGGCTTCACCAAGCACCTGATGAAACGCAGCGACAAGGAACACCTCGCCGCCACCGCCGTGGAACTGGCCGAATCACTCGAAGCGCAAGCCATCGTCGTGGTCACCCGCCACGGCACCATGGCCAACTACGTCACCAACTGCCACCCGCAGCACTCGCCGATCTTCGCCTTCACCAACATCGGCGTCACCCGGCGCATCATGACCCTCAACCGCTACGTGTACCCCTTCAAGATCGAATTCAACACCGATCCCGAAGAAACCCTCGCCCGCGCCTTCGCCGAACTACGCGACAAGGCCCACGTGAAGACTGGCGACAAAGTGGTGGTGATCTCCGACATCCTCATCGATCAGGACAGCGTGGGGATTCAGATTCGGGCGATTCCCTGACGTGACAAAAGAAATATTTTAGAACAAAACAACCAAAACCTTGTAGTGGTTGGCGGCCCGCATCGGAACTGTGGCAGCCGGTGGCCGGGATGGGCCTTCGGGGGTACGCTGCGAGCACGTCCGTGTGGCGCTCGGCTTCGGGCCATCCCTGGCCCTACGACGCCCCCCGAAGGCCCATCCCGGCCACCGGCTGCAAGATCTTCAGCATCATGGTTACGCACGAAATCGCAAAAGCGTAATCGATCGAGATGTTGGAATTGCACTGGAATTCTCGCGCGTAACACCGCAGTCCGACGCAAAGCCTCTGTCGTCCCTGTTGCCCAGCCAGGGGCGTCGTAGGGCCAGGGGTGGAGCCCGGAGTTTACAGCGCATAGCGCTGTGGCGGGCGGAACGACACTCGGCTGAGCCGAGTGGCTGGACCGGCTTGCCGGGCCCGAAGCCGAGCGCCACACGGACGTGCTTGCAGCGTACCCTGGCTGGGCAACAGGGACGACAGAGGCGCAACAATATCGATGCGGACCACAGGCACTTCATCAATACATCCATACACCCTCAAGCAATGAACATCGCATCCCCATAACTGAAAAACCGATACTTCTCTCTC
>DATMFX010000057.1:0-3785 GCA_035555995.1 Hyphomicrobiales bacterium
CTTGGCCTGACGCAAGTAATCGATGCCAGCTCCTACCTGGAGGCCGCACTTGGCTATGGCGAGGGCGGCGGCTACCTGGGCAACCCTTACAAGGCGGTGTCGGTATTGTTCAGCGCGCCTGCCGTTGCCGGCGGCACGCGCCGCGGCGAGCTGCGGGCGCTGCTGGAACGCCGGCCGGACACCCAGCAGCAGGCGCAACTGGATTTGCACTATGCGCGTGCGCTGCCCTTTGCCGACGGCGCGCTGCATCTGAACTATCAATACTCGCAGGACAGCTGGGACCTGCGCGCCCACAGCATGGAATTGCGCTGGGTGCAGCCGCTTGGCGCCTGGACTTTCACGCCGCACCTGCGCGGGTATGCGCAGAGCGAGGCGGAATTCTATACCGCGCATCTCGTCAGCGATCAGGCCTGGCGACGCGACTACGATGCCGCGCTGTTGCCTGCGCATTATTCCAGCGACCACCGCCTGGCGAGCTTCGGCAGCGTCAACGGCGGGTTGACCGTGTCGCGCCGCTTCACCAACGGCGTGCGACTGGAAGGCAGCGTGGGTCTGTACCGCCGTCGCGCCGATTGGGGCCGGGGCGGGGACGACAGCAGCTTCGCCGATTTTCGCTTCACCCAGTTCAACCTGGGCCTGCAACTCGATCTGGCGGCGCGCAGTGCCAACGGCACCGCCATGAACGCCATGCATCATGCGGGGCATGAGGATGGCGATACCCACCAGGCCATGCCGCTCGTGCCCGCCGGCCTGAGCTTCGTGCATGCACGGCATGCGCCGGGCGCGCTCGCGTTCGGCTACCAGGTGCGCAACCAGCGCCAGGGCGGCCAGTTGCATGACGGCGACCACACGCTGGACGACGCCACCGTGGTGGCGCAAGGCTGCGGCGACGCGCTTTGCCGCTTCGCGCCGGCCTCCATGGCCATGCAGATGCACATGTTCATGCTGACCTACCAATGGCGCGAGAACCTGAGCCTGATGCTGATGCCGCAGTACATGAGCATGGACATGGATTTGCGCCCGCTGGCGGGGCGCCCGCCGCCGCAACTCGGTGAACACGTGCATGGCCCCGGCGGACACCACACCGGTTCGATTGGCGATACGGTGGTGGCCGCCACCTGGCAGCCACCGACGAGCCCCTGGCAATGGACGCTTGGTCTCAGCCTGCCGACCGGCAGCGTGGATCTGGAATATCGCCGCCAGAACCGTGTCGACGGCGGCCTGATGCACTTCGACATGCAGAGCGGCAGCGGCACTTGGGACCTGCTCCCCGCGCTCACCTGGCAGGGAGGCGCCGGCGCCTGGCAGCTTGGCGCGCAGGTGAACGGCGTGGCGCGGTTTGGGCAACGCAACGACAGCGGCTATCGTCTTGGCGACCGGTGGCAGGCCAGCGCCTGGACGGCGCATCCGGTAACGTCGTGGCTGGCCGGCAGCCTGAGGCTGACGCATACCTGGCAAGGCACCGTCGACGGCGATTTTTCCGCCTACAACGCGCGGCTCGGTCCGATGGACTATCCCTTCAACCAGGGCGGGCGCTACACCGATCTCGGTCTTGGACTCGGCATGAACCTGCCCGGTGGGCAGCAACTGGCGCTGGAATGGGAAGAACCGCTACAGGACGATCCGCACGGCATCCAACTGGAGCGCGTGGGACAGTGGAGTTTGTCCTGGCACCTGGGATTCTAGACTTTCAGGTCGGGAAAGCGGGATGCGTTTTCTACGGAGGCAGGAAGGCTTATTCCCGGACACTTCTTCAGCGCGCGATTACCCCATCCATATCCGCCACCAGCATCGCGGCCAGTTCATCCAGCAAGGCATCCAACTGGCTGACCACCTCCGGGTAGCCATTGGCGCGCAGGTCCCGGCGCAGCGCGAAGCGGCGGTTGGCCAGTTCCCTGCCATCCGTGCTGGCGACCAGCTGGTAGCGGCCGCTTGCCACCACCTCGCCACCGTCCGTGGTGTGAAAGCCGTCGAAATGCACGCGCAGGCCATAGCCCGCGGCGGGCACGAAATCGTTGCCGCGCAGGAAATAGCGGTAATTCGTGGAAGCGTCACGCAGCGCGGCAAGCAGTGCCTGTGGCAGGGCCACGTCGAGGCTCTCGGCCCACAGGTGCTGGCGCGACACCTGCAACTGATACGTCCCCTGTTGCAGCACCAGCCCCGGCTGTGCCAGATAGTCGGCAAGCGTCACCCGTTCCAGCACCAGGGCCGGCAGGCGTTCGTCCACCGTGGCGGCGCCGATCATCGTCGGCGCGCCGAGGCGGTAATAGGTAAGCGGAGGTGCGCTGCTGGCACAGGCCGTCAACAGCGTGAGCAGGCAGGCGAGGGCGGCAAGGCGAAGGGTCATGGCTGCTTCCTCATCGGCTGTAGCTCGGGTGGGGCATTGCGCGGGAAGATCAGGCTGTTTGGCTGATTGCGCAGTTCGGTGGCAAGCGGGCGGAACTCGTTCATGAAGTCGGTAATCGCCTGCAGGGTACGCTGCGCCTCCTGCGTGGTGCGCGATTCGGCGGAGAAGGAATTCGCCAGCGTCTGCAGCGAGGCAAGCGTGGCATCGAGCTGTTGCAGCAGCGCCGTGTTGCGATCGCTGCTCAGCAGCGACTGCGTGGATTCGAGCAGCGCCTGCATGCTCGTCAGCGTGGCGGAGGCATCGTGGCTCAGCTGGGTGACGCCGTCCAAGGTCTGTTCGATCGGCAGTTCGTTGAGTTTGGTCAACAGCGCCTCGATGCTGGACGTGAACCGGCCGATGGAATCGACGTCGGTGGGAATCACGGTGAGTTCATTGAAAGTGGCGACTTCCACCGGCTGCCCGCCCGGATGGTATTCCAGCTCCACCTGCTGCTGCCCCAGCAGGAAATTCTGCGCCTTGATGGTGGCCACCAGGCCTTCGCGTATCCAGGTATCGATGTCCTGGGTGGCGCGCTCGACGCCTTCGGTGTTGTCGGGCAGGCCAAGGCGGCCGGGATTGATTTCGATCAGCACCGGCAGGTCGAGGGTGCGGTCGAGCAGGTTGCGCCCGGGGGGAATGTAGTCGGTGCTCAGCACGCGTCCCACCTGCACGCCGCGGTACACCACGCGCGAATCGCGGCCAAGCCCCCCCACGCTGTCGCGCACCATCACCCAGTAGCGCAGTGCTTCCTGATATTGCGGCGCATCGATGGCGTTGCGGTTGGGGAACACGTAGTACTCGGTCTGTACGCTTGGCGCATCGTCCCGCAGCGAGCCGGGCGGCGTGGTGAACGACACGCCGCCCACCAGCAGGGTGTCGAGCGAGCCGCTTTCCAGTCGAAAGCCGTCGCTGGTCAGCTCGGCCTGCACGCCGCTGGCTTTCCAGAAGCGGGTTTCGGTGGTGATCAGTTCGTGAAAGGGCGCCTCGATGAAGGCGTCATAGTAGATGCGGCCGCCGGCCAGGTCGTAGCGCACGTCCTCGATCTTGCCCACGGTGAGCCCCTGGTAGTGGATCTGTTCGCCGCGCCCGAACGAGAAATCGCCGTCGGTCACCAGCGTCAGGTGCAACCCCGGCGAGCCGGGCGGGGTGAGCGGCGCCTGCTCTAGGCCTGTGAAGCGGTCGCTGGTGCGGGTGGCGGTGCCGGGGGCAAAGCGGATGTACTGGCCGGTGATCAGTGTGTTGAGCCCGGAAATGCCCGCCAGCGACACGGTGGGCTGCACCACCCAGAAGCGCGCGTCCTCGGTCAACAGATCGCGAAATTCGTTGTGGATGCGGGCGGTGACGAGCACGCTGTTCATGTCTTCGGCAAGCGTGATGTCCTCCACGCGGCCCACTTCCA
>DATMFX010000058.1:0-6801 GCA_035555995.1 Hyphomicrobiales bacterium
TGGCCGCCCCGCAGCGCAGCACCGACCGCTTTCTGGCGCTGGCCCGCGAACGCCTCGAACAAACAACGCTCAGCGCGCCCGTGCTGGCGCTCGGCATCGCCGCCGACCAACTGCTTCCCTTCGAACAGCACAACCACTCTCTGATTCCAGACGCGCGCAGCCGTGCCATCGGCTGGGAACACCTGATGGACAAGCTTGGCTCCCGCCTCGGCGCGGATCGCCTCTACCGCTTGCACACCTTGGAAGGACACCGTCCCGAACAGACCAGCAAACGTAGCGCCACGCTCTCCGGCAGAACACCGCCCGCGGCGTTGTACAAAACACCAGCTACCACTCCACGCATGATGTCGCCAACGCCATCACCGCCGCCCCGCCCCTTGTGGCTGCTCGACACGCCGCGCGCATTACACGTTGCCGACACCGGCCCACGTTGCCAGGGCCACCTGCGGTTTCTGGCCGGCCCGGAGCGCATCGAATCAGGCTGGTGGGATGGGCAGCCTGCCCGGCGCGACTATTACGTGGTGCGCAATGCCCAGGGGGAAACGTTCTGGATCTACCGCGAGCACCAGCGTGAGGAAGCCTGGTACCTGCACGGCATCTTCGTCTGACCATGCTGCCCTCCTACGCCGAACTGCACTGCCTCAGCAACTTCACGTTTTTGCGTGGCGCTTCGCATGCCGAGGAGTTGGTGGAACGCGCCGTCAGGCTCGGCTATGCCGCGCTTGCCATTACCGATGAGTGTTCGATGGCGGGCATCGTGCGTGCCCACGTCGCCGCCAGGGCCGCTGGCCTCAGGCTGATCGCCGGCAGCGAATTCCGTCTCGAGGATGGCCTGCGCCTGGTATTGCTTGCCGAAAACGCCAACGGCTACGGCAACCTCTGCGAACTGATCACGCGCGGTCGCCGGCGCGCGCCCAAGGGCGAATACCGGCTTATGCGCGCGGACGTAGCCGGATTATCGGACTGCCTCGCGCTATGGCTGCCCGCTGCGCCACCCGACCTCGCACAGGCGCATTGGCTCGCGCAATCCTTCGCCGGCCGCGCCTGGATCGCGGTGGAACTGCATCGCGGGCCGGACGATGCGCAGCGCCTCGCGGAACTCATGGAAATCAGCACCGCAACCGGACTGCCATTGGTGGCGACCGGCGACGTGCACATGCACTGCCGCGAACGCCAGCGGCTGCAGGACGTGCTGACGGCGATCCGCCTCGGCATGCCCCTGGCGGAAGCGGGCGCTGCCCTCCATCCAAACGGCGAACGCCATTTGCGCAGCATCGAGCGGCTTGCGCATCTGTATCCGGCGGCGCTGCTTGGCGAAACGGTGGCGGTGGCCGCGCGCTGCCAATTTTCACTCGATGAAATCCACTACGAATACCCGGAAGAACTGGTGCCGCCAGGCAAGACACCCACCAGCCACCTGCGCGACCTCACCTATGCGGGCGCCGCGCGGCGCTACCCCAACGGCGTGCCGGAGGCGGTGGGCGACATCCTCGAGCGCGAACTGGCGCTGATCACGGAACTGCGCTACGAGTCGTTCTTTCTCACCATCGAAGACATCGTGCGCTTCGCGCGCGAGCGCAACATCCTGCATCAGGGCCGCGGTTCGGCGGCCAATTCCGCCGTGTGCTACTGCCTCGGCATCACCGCGGTCGACCCCGAGCAGATGCAGGCGCTGTTCGAGCGCTTCATTTCCCGGGAGCGCAACGAACCGCCCGACATCGACGTGGATTTCGAACACCAGCGCCGCGAGGAAGTGATGCAATACATCTTCACCCGCTACGGCCGCGATCGCGCCGCCATTACCGCCACCGTGATCCGCTACCGCCCGAAAAGCGCCTTGCGCGACGCGGGCAAGGCGCTTGGCTTTGCGCTCGACCAGTTGGACCGCCTCACCGGTTCGCTGGCCTGGTGGGACGACAGCGACGCGCGCAGGCAGCGCCTGGTGGAAACGGGCTTCGATCCGCACAGCCTGCCGGTGCGGCATCTGCAGGCATTGGTGGAGGAGCTCATCGGCTTTCCGCGCCACCTGTCACAGCACGTGGGCGGTTTCGTGATCGACAACCGCCGGCTGTCGCGGCTGGTGCCGATCGAGAACGCGGCGATGGTGGACCGCACCGTGATCCAGTGGGACAAGGACGATCTCGACGCGCTTGGGCTGTTGAAAGTGGACGTGCTCGCGCTCGGCATGCTGTCGTGCATCCGGCGCACGCTGGAGCACATTGCCACTTACCACGGTATCCAAATGAGCCTGCACGACATTCCACGCGAGGATCCATGCGTGTATGACATGCTCTGCAAGGCCGACACCATTGGTCTGTTCCAGGTGGAATCGCGCGCGCAGATGGCAATGCTGCCGCGCCTGAAACCGATCAAGTACTACGACCTGGTGGTTCAGGTGGCGATCGTGCGGCCAGGCCCGATCACCGGCGGCATGGTGCATCCCTATCTCAGGCGCCGCGCCAAACTCGAGGAAGTCACCTATCCTTCGCCGCAGGTGGAGCACGTGTTGAAGCGTACGCTTGGCGTGGCCATCTTCCAGGAACAGGTGATGCAGATCGCCATGGTGGCCGCCGGCTTCAGTGCGGGCGAAGCCGACCAGTTGCGCCGCGCCATGGCCGCCTGGCGGCGCAAGGGCGGCTTGCAACCGTTCCGGCAACGCCTGCTCGACGGGATGCGCGACCACGGTTATCCCGACGCCTATGCCGAACAGATCTACCAGATGGCCCAGGGCTTCGGCGAATACGGCTTTCCGGAAAGCCATTCGGCCAGCTTCGCGCTGCTGGTGTACGTCTCCGCCTGGCTCAAGCGCTATTACCCCGCCGCCTTCTGCGCGGGCTTGCTGAACAGCCAGCCGCTCGGTTTCTATGCGCCCTCGCAACTGGTGCAGGATGCGCGCCGTCACGGCGTGGAGGTGCGCGGCGTGGACGTGACGGCAAGCGCGTGGGAATCCACGCTGGAAACGGGCACCAGGGGCGCGCCTGCGCTGCGGCTCGGCCTGCACAGGATCAAGGGCTTGTCCGAGGCGAACGGCCGGCACATCGTGGCGGCACGCCAGAATAGTCCCTTTGTCGACCGCGCCGATTTCTTCAAGCGCGTCCCGCTCGGCAAGAAAGCGCTCGATGCCCTGGCGGAGGCGGGCGCGCTTACCGCGCTGGCGGGCCACCGCCGCCTGGCGCTCTGGCACACGCTTGGCCTTGCCCCCAATGAATTGCCGTTGCCCGTCAACGAACGCGCCGAAGTACAGCCCGACCTGCTTGAGCCAACCGAAGGGGAAAACATCGTGGCCGACTATCGCCGCCTTGGCCTTACGTTGGGCCGGCATCCTCTGGCGCTGTTGCGCGCACGGCTGCAAGGCATGCGGCTGGCAAGCGCCGCGGATTTGGGCCGGGCGCGCCATCGGCAGCTCATCCGGGTGGCGGGCATCGTGACTTGCCGTCAACGTCCCGGCACCGCGAGCGGCGCGGTGTTCGTCACGCTGGAGGATGAAACCGGCACGGTCAACGTCGTCGTGTGGCGCCATTTGGTGGAACGGCAACGGCGCGAGTTGCTTGGCGCAAGCCTATTGGGCGTGTATGGCGTGGTGGAACGCAAGGACGACGTGGTGCATCTGATCGCGGGACGGCTCTTCGATCACAGCCACCTTTTGGGCAGCCTGCAGACCGAGAGCCGGGACTTTTACTGAAACCGCTGAAAAAAACCGCTCCGCCGGGCCCCAGGGGGAAGGCGTTGCCCGGCGGAGCGTTCCCAACTCAGCGTTTAAAAATTGACCTTCACGCCCATGCTCAGGTTGCGCCCGGGCAAGGGCACCACGCTGGCGAGGAACGAGGAATGGCTCCACACTTCCTCGTCCAGCAGGTTGCTGGCACGCAGGAACAGCTGGTAGCGCGCGTCGTCGAACAGATCGAACGCCAGCGACAGGTTGAGCATGTCGTACCCCGGCGTGGCGGTTTCGTAATCGGCGATGTCGTGCTGGGTGGCCACGTGGAAATACTCCAGTTCGGCACCCACGCCATTCTGCAGCTCCAGATTCAGGCGCGTGCCGGCACGCAACGGCGAGATGCGCGGCAGGTTGCCGCCATCGTCGAAGCGGGCACGCACGTAGTCGGCAAACACGCTGGCGGCGAAATTGTCCGTGAAGCGATAACCCACCTCCGCCTCGGCGCCGGTGAACTCGGCATCCTGCTGCGTGTATTTGATCAGGCGGAAGTCCTCGTAGCGGTCCAGCGTGCGGGCGTAGAAGTAATCGTCCACCTGGTTATGGAACACGTTGAGGCTATAGGTCAGGTCGCCGCTGTGCTTGCGCAGCGCAATGTCGATGTTGTTGGAGCTTTCCTTGGACAGCGGCGCATTGTTGTCCAGGCCGCCACAGGTAAGCGGGTGCGCGATGGCGCCGCATTCATAGGTGTTGGAGGCGATGTGGATACCACGCGCATACAGTTCCTGCGGCTGCGGCAAACGCTGGGCACGGGCCGCCGTTATCGCCAGCGTATGCGCATCGTCGATGGCCCAGATCAGCGCCGCGGAAAAGGACGTGGCGCTGCCATCGAAGGCCGGACGGCCACGCGGATCGTCGATCGGCTTGTGACGCTGCCGCTCATAACGCGCGCCGGCTTCCAGGTGCCAGTTGTCGTTCAGTTCCAGATGCTCGACGGCAAAGAGGCCCCACAGATCCGACTGCGTGCGTGGTACGAAGGCTTCCTCGCCAAGCGCGCTGAATTCGGTATCGGCAAGCTGGCCGCCGACCACGCCGTGCCAACCCCACAGCGGCGCATGATCCAGCTCTATGCGGCCCTCGTATCCCTTGTTGCGGAAGGTGGTGGCGATTTCTCCTTCCTCGAGTTCATGATGCTCGTAGTCGGTGTGGCTGGCGCGCAGGCGAATCCGATGGATGCCGGCGAAGGGGTCGCGGTATTCGCCGCGCAAATCGACGCGGCGGCTGTCCAGGTCCACCACCGGCGCTTCGTGTTCATGCTCATGGTCGTGATCATGATCGTGGTCGTGCTCGTCCTCTTCTTCGTGCGAGCCGCAATGCAGCGTGGCGTCGTGCGGGTGGCAGCCTTCGTATTCGTGGTTGTGTCCGGGCAGGCCGTAATCGTCACTGCGATAGGAATAGGCAAGACCCAGATAGCCCCGCTCGCCCACCCAGGAAGCGCCGACGCTGGTATTGGTGTTTTCCGCCGCGGTGCCATCCACGCGCGGCTCATCCCAGGCCTTGGATTTGTAGTCATCCACGTTGCGCCAGGACCCTTCCGCATGCACCGCGAAATTGTCGGCGAGCCTGCCGGTGAAACTGGCGGCGGCGGCCTCTTCCGAGGCGACGGTATTGCCGCGCAGCGAAACGAAGCCATCCAGGCCGTCTTCCGGCACGAAGGTGGGAATCTTGTCGTCCAGCACGTTGACGACACCGCCGATCGCGCCGCCGCCGTACAGCAGAGTGGCGGGTCCACGCAGCACTTCCACGCGGTTCGCCAATAGCGGATCCGCTGTAATGGCGTGGTCGGGCGAAAGCTCGGAGGCATCGAGCAGCGCGGAGCTGTCGGACATGACTTTGACGCGCGGCGCACCCTGGCCACGCAGCACCGGACGACTGGCGCCGCCGCCGAAGGAATCCGCGTGCACGCCCGGCAGGCCGTTGAGCAGATCGCCAAGCGTACCGCCGCGTTCGAACAGTTTTTCATTGTCTAGAATGCTGAAAGGCGCCACGATCTTGTCCGCGTTTTCATCCACCACCAGCGCCGTCACCACGATGACGGGGATGGATTCATCGGCGGGTGGCGCGGGCCGGGATTGGGCCAGGGCCAGCGCGGGGGCGGCGGCGATCGCGCTGGCCAGCGTGAGTTTCACGGCAAACGCCGGGGCTTGTCTGTTGAAGAACATGATTGGCTACTCCTGTCGTGCCAAGGAATGAAAATAAGTGCTCGAGGATAGAGGCGGGGCCTGCATCAAATTTTGATTGTTATAATATAACATTTTAATGAAATGACAAGCCGTCCGATCACCGTCACTATGCGCCTGCCTGGGTTCGTACCCGCTCCTGTGGTTGCCGATGGTGCCAACGCCACCAGAGCAACCCGGCGATAAGCAGCAGGTAGGCCCAGGATCTGTTGCCCTGTGCTTTCGGTTCAGGCATGGCCGCGGGCTCGGTCGCCGCGGAATCGATACGCTCCATGGCATAACCCTGCACCGCCACCGGCGCCCGGCCGGCGGTGGCAACCGCGTCGCGCCGTTCCAGCCGGGCTTCGTTTTCCGCCACGAACGCTTCGGCCTCGCGCGCCAGTTCCGCGATGGACGCGCCCATGGCGGCTTCCATTTGTTGCTGGAACCCTGCGATGAGCGGCGCCGGCAGTTCCGCCGCGCGCGCCTGATCGATCACGAACTCGAGCAGGCGCGGATTGCCGCAGGTGTTGTCGCTGCACGCGGCGCCGAATTCCTCCACGCTTTCCAGGTATTCGCGCAGCAGGGTTGCGGTAACGGTAGCGTCCGCCTGCCAGTAGTCCTTGCGTACCGTTTCCAGCATGCGCGCGGTGATTTCCTGATAGGCGTATGGCGAGTGTTCGGCAAAGAATTCGGGCAGGTCCATGGCGTACTTGTCCTGCACGTACACCTCGAACGTTTCGTTCCACATCGTGTCGTCCACCACGTCGGTAACGGTGGCGTCCCAGCCCCACAGGTAGTCGACGAACTTGGCCATCTCGGCGGCGCCGGCGTAGCCTTCCTGCTGCATGCCTTCGATCCAGCGCGGGTTGACGTAGCGTGAACGGAATTCGCGCCCGATGAATTCGTCGATGCCGGTCATCTCCG
>DATMFX010000059.1:0-3292 GCA_035555995.1 Hyphomicrobiales bacterium
GAAATGAACGAGGTTCATCATGAGTTGGCAGCAGGCACAAACGCCGCAATGCATCGAGAGCGAGTGCACCCCCGTCGAAACTGTCATCGTGCCGCGCGTGCACAACATCGGCGATTTCGACGTGCGCCGCGCACTGCCCGCCAAGGAACGGCAGATGATCGGCCCCTTCATTTTTTTCGACCAGATGGGGCCGGTGCGTTTCCAGGGAGAACAGGCCATCGACGTGCGGCCGCATCCGCACATCGGCCTGTCCACGCTCACGTGGCTGTTCGAGGGTGAAGTCCGCCACCAGGACAGCCTCGGCTACGACATGGTGATCCGCCCCGGCGAGGTCAACTGGATGACGGCAGGTTCGGGCATCGTGCATTCCGAACGCAGCCCCGCCAGCGCCAGGGGGGTGGGCGCGCCACTGGCGGGCATCCAGACCTGGATGGCGTTGCCGCTGGACAAGGAGGAAATCGATCCGGCGTTCTATCACTACACCGCCGCCGAGCTGCCGCGCCTGGATGACGACGGCGTGCAATTGGTGCTCATCGCCGGCAACGCGTTCGGCGAGCAGTCCGGCGTGCGCACCGAAAGCCCTACGTTCTACGCCGAGCTGCGGCTTGCCGCGCAGTATCGTTTCGTCTTTCCGCAGGATATCGAGGAACGCGGGGTGTACGTCTATGCGGGCAGCGTCGAGATCGGCGGCAGCCGTTTCGAGGCGGGCACGCTGGTGGTGCTCAAGCCCAATGCCGAAATCGTGATCCGCGCGCTGGCCGATTCGCTGTGCATGCTGCTGGGCGGCGATGCGCTGGAAGGCCACCGCCACATGTACTGGAATTTCGTCTCCAGCAGCCGCGAACGCATCGAGCAGGCCAAGCAGGACTGGGTGCAGGGGCGCTTCGCCGCGGTCGCGGGCGATCCGGAATTCATTCCGCTGCCGGGCACCTGAGCGCTCGTCGCGCCCTGCCCCATGGTCCCCTCGCGGGACTCCATGCCACAATGCCCGCCTCGCCCCCGCCCCACGTTGGACACGCAGTCGATGTTCGTAGAGCTGAAAGAACAATACCGTAAATCCCTGCAGGAGAAGCTCAAGCTGCTCACCGAGCTGTTGCCCGCTGTGCGCGAGGGCGACGCGCACGCGCTGGAACGTCTGCGGCAATTGGCGCAGACGCTCAGCGATTCGGGTACCAGTTTCGGCTTTCCCGAAATCAGCGCTACCGCCAGAGCGGTGGAAAACGCCGATGACCCGCAACGGCTGGCGCAATTGCCGGCACTTGCCAAAGCGCTGCTGGAAGCCACCGCGCGCGCGCCGCGGGCCGGTGTGCTGGCGCAGCGCCAGATTCTGCTGGTCACTCAGGCGGATGAAGAAGCGCGCCAGTTGCAGAGCCTGCTGCAGCAACGATCAGTGGATTACCAGGTCTTGATCGCCTCTTCCGGCGCCCGGGCGCGTGACTTGCTGACGCAGCACGATTTCAGCCTGGTGCTGGTGGACCTGGTACTGCCGGACATGGACGGACGCGTGCTGCTGCGCGAACTTTGCGAACGTTTAGGGGAACGGACGGCCTGCTATGCGCTTGCGCCCACCGAGCACACGGCGCTGCGACAGGAATGCCTGGCGCTCGGCGCCCGCGCCTGCATCGCCAAACCCTTCGACGCGTCGCACATGGCGCAGCTGCTTGCCGAAGCGCTGCACAGCCCCGCCCCCGCCCCAAGCCTGCCGCTGGATGACACCGCAACCGACGCGCCTGTTGCGTTCGCGGGGCCGATACTACTGGCCGCAAGCGATCTGTTGCTGGCCGGCATCATCAAGCACCGGCTCAGCCGCGAAGACATTGCCGTGCAGCACGCCCCTACCGGACAGGACGCCTGCGAGCTGCTGCAAACCCTCAGTCCCGCGCTGATCATGCTCGATGCCAGAATGCCGGGCATGAGCGGTTTCGACGTACTGGCGCGGTTGCGTGAAACACAAGGCCAGCGCGAGGTACCGGTGCTGCTGCTGATCGCCATGGGCAATGAAAGCGACGTCAAGCGCGGCTACGCCCTTGGCGCCGACGATTACCTGGTCAAACCCTTTTCCCCCGCCGAGTTACTGGCGCGCGTGCGCCGGCTCGCTCAACCTTCGCTCAGCACGTCTTCCGCCGGGGTGTAAGGCAACCGATGCGCCTGCGCCACCGCCGGGTGGCATACCTGGCCACGGTACAGGTTCAAACCCTGTCGAAAGCCCACGTCGGTGCGCAGCGCCTCCGCCCAGCCGAGATCCGCCAGGCGCAGGATGTAGGGCAGCGTGGCGTTGTTGAGCGCAAAGGTGGACGTGCGCGGCACGCTGCCCGGCATGTTGGTCACGCAATAATGCACCACGCCATCGAGCACGAAGGTGGGATTGGAGTGGGTGGTGGGTCGCGAGGTTTCGAAGCAGCCGCCCTGGTCGATGGCCACGTCCACCAGCACCGAGCCGCGTTTCATACGGCTGATGATGTCGCGGCTCAGCAGTTTCGGCGCGGCGCTGCCGGGCACCAGCACGGCGCCGATGATCAGGTCTGCCTCGAGCGCATAGCGTTCGATGTTGGCGTCGTTGGAGAACACGCAATTGATGCGGCCTTCGTAGTGCGAACCGAGTTCGCGCAGACGCTGCAGCGAACGGTCGAGCACGGTAACGCGGGCGCCCATGCCAAGCGCGATGCGCGCCGCGTTCTGCCCCACGCCACCGCCGCCGATCACCAGCACCCTGGCCGCTTCCACGCCGGTCACCCCGCCAAGCAGTATGCCGGCGCCGCCGCGGGCGCGTTCGAGACAACTGGCGCCGGCCTGCACCGCCAGCCTGCCGGCCACCTCGCTCATGGGCGCAAGCAACGGCAGGCTGCCATCGGGGGCAGTAACGGTTTCGTAGGCAATCGCGGTCACTTCGCGCGCCATGAGGCCGCGCGTCAGTTCCGCATCCGGCGCCAGATGCAGGTAGGCAAACAGCAATTGCCCCGGCCGCAACAGTGGCAATTCCTCCGCCTGCGGTTCCTTCACCTTCACGATCATGTCCGCCTGGGCGTAGATCGCCGCGGCCTGCGCTGCCACGGTCGCGCCGACCGCGCGGTAGGCGTCGTCGTCCACGCCGATGCCCGCGCCAAGTCCGCTCTGGATCAACACCTGGTGCCCATGGCGCACCAGTTCCCTGACGGAATCGGGCACCATGGCGGCACGATATTCGTTGTCCTTGATCTCGCAGGGCACCCCTACCAGCATCTTGCAGTCCTCGTGATTCGATTGATTGGAAAATACACGCGGCTCAGTCGAAGCGCAGATACCCGATGCGGTC
>DATMFX010000060.1:0-2211 GCA_035555995.1 Hyphomicrobiales bacterium
CGCCGTCGGTAATGCCATGCAGCCCCGCGCGCTGCTGAATGTCGACAACGCCACGGATTGCCGTGTTTTCGGCTTCGGTGAGAGCGGCACGGTCGATGCGGCCTTCGCTGTAGGCCTGGCGGGCGGCGTGCAGTGCCGGGGGACGCAGCAGGCTGCCGACGTGGTCGGCGCGGAAGGGGGGATTGCGCTTCATGGTAACTCCTTACTCCGGTGTTTGGGTCGGCCGTCCCGCTGGGCGACCTAGTCCGGCATTATGTCGATTCGATCGCCGGAAATACACCGGCTCCCTGAAAATCTCCACAAAACGCGCAGCACGTCACCCAGCCGTACTGATCGGTTCTTCCATAAACGAAAAGGCCCGGACAAGTCGCCTTGCCCGGGCCTGATCGTCGCATTCGACGCGTCAGTTCTTGGCGATCTGCCGAATCAGATCCAGCGATTCCGTGACGTTCTCTTCCGGCGATACGCCGCCGATGGTGCCCGCCACCTTGCCGTCCGGCGTGATCACGAAGGTGGTGCGTTCGGCGAAGCCATGACCGATGTCGATGCCGCGGGTATCCTTGGCGCCGTCGCGCACTTCGCGCACCTGCAGATCGTAGGACGCGGCGATGCTGCCGTCGGCATCGCTCACCACCGGCAGTTCGCCGGCGCAGTAGTCGGGATCGGCGGAAAAGTCATTGAGGCGTTCGATGCTGTCCAGCGATACCCCGACCACGGAAGCGCCCGCTTCCTTGAATTTCTCCATGTTGATGGCAAAGGTATGCGCCTGGATATTGCAGCCCTGGGTGTAGGCCGACGGGTAGAAGTAGACCACCGTGGGACCCTCACCCAGAGACTCTTTCAACGAATAGGTGAATTCCGTGCCATCCAGCGACGCCGGCGCGGTAAAGTCGGGCGCGGCGGAACCTTCATCGAGCGCGGCATAGGCAGGCACAGCCAATACGCCGGCGGCCAGCGAGGTGAGCATCAGCAGTTTTTTCATAGCGGTGTTCTCTTGTGGTTGAGACTATGGTTCTAACTAGGGTTTTGACTATGGTTGAAATCAATGATTGCAACGGTAAGGTTCGAGCACGCGGCCATCTTAGGGCAGGTACTCCGACAAGGGCAATGACCGCCCCGCGGAAAAAAAATTGCCTGGAACAGTTTTGAGGGCATACCGCCAGCGCCTCCAGAAGCACCGCCAGGGCTTGGCTTTCCGCGGCAAGCTGCCTACCATCGTGTCTTTCCCAGTACCGGTGACGTCCATGACCAGAACCCTCCCTCCCCTGCTCTGCGCACTTGCCCTGCTTGCCGGCTGCTCCGATGCCGGCGTGGATACGGCACTGAATGGGGCGAACGGCGAGGCGACGCCCCTGCAGCGGATCGCGGCCGCCGCCAAGGATCCCTCCACCACGATGTACCAGGACCTCGCCGGCAACGGCTTCGATCTGGATGCCTTTGCCGGCAAGAAGGTGTTCCTCAACTACTGGGCCACCTGGTGCGCACCCTGCATCCGGGAAATTCCCGCCATTGCCAGCGCCGCCGCCGCGCTGGAATCCGAAGGCTACGTATTCCTGCTGGCCTCGGACGAATCTCCGGAAACCATCGGCAAGTTCCTGGGTGAGCGCGAATTCAGCGGCAATTTCGTCAAGCTCAACGGCTACTTCGGCAGCCACGGCATCGACGCGGTGCCAAGCTCGCTGCTCTATGACGAATCCGGCGCGCTGGTGCACACCTGGGCCGGTGCCTTCGAATGGGATACGCCCGAGATGCTGGCGGAGATTCGCGGCGCCACGCCCTGAAAGGGGAAAGGAAAGGGAAAGCCTGAATCAGGAAGAGCCATCCCGCACAAGAAGATGGCCCCATCCTGATTCGACTCAGAGCCGATAACGCACGCCTATCCAGCCCGCGCGCGGCGCGCCCACGCCAAGGAACAGCGGACGATCGTCGGCAAGCGAGGGAATGACTTCGTCCGGATCCTCGCCCAACAAGCCGAAGTTTTCGTAGTCGGTATCGAACAGGTTGGTCACCCGCGCGAACAGCACGAATTTGCCCACCTGGTAGCTGCCGCGCAGATTGACCACCGTGAAGCCATCCACCCGATCCAGTTCGTTGGCTTCGTCCCCGCGCATCACCTGATCGTCGTTGTAGACCAGTTCCGCTCCAAGCGTAAACTGTGTGGTCAGGTGCATATCCATGCCCAGCTTGACGATGTTGTCGGGCAGCCCCGGC
>DATMFX010000061.1:0-18847 GCA_035555995.1 Hyphomicrobiales bacterium
CACGGTGCACCAGGTTGCCGCCGACATCGGTCCCGGCCTGGCCAAGGCCGCCCTTGCCGGCAAGGTCGATGGGCGCCTGGTCGATACCTCGTATCGCATCGAACACGATACCGAGCTTGCCATCGTCACCCTCCGCGATCCGGAAGGGATCGAGGTGATCCGCCATTCCTGCGCGCACCTGATGGCCAACGCCGTACAGAACCTCTTTCCTGGTACCCAGGTGACTATTGGCCCTGTCATCGAGAACGGCTTCTATTACGACTTCGCCTACGAGCGTCCCTTTACGCCCGAAGACCTGCAAGCCATCGAAAACGAAATGGAGCGCCTGTCCAGTGCCGACATCCCCGTGGAACGTTCCGTCATGGAGCGCGGCGACGCGGTGGCGATGTTCGAAGGCATGGGCGAGAAGTACAAGGTGGAAATCATCGAGTCCATCCCCGGCAACGAAGCGCTGTCGTTCTACCGGCAGGGCGATTTCATCGATCTGTGCCGCGGTCCGCACGTGCCTTCCACCGGCCACATCAAGGCCTTCAAATTGATGTCGGTCGCCGGCGCCTATTGGCGCGGCGATTCCCGCAATGCCATGCTGCAGCGCATCTACGGCACCGCCTGGGCCGACAAGAAAGCGCTCAAGAACTATCTGCATCTGCTGGAGGAAGCCGAGCGGCGCGACCATCGCAAGATCGGCAGAAAGCTGGACCTGTTCCACTTCCAGGAAGAAGCGCCGGGCATGGTGTTCTGGCATCCGAAAGGCTGGACGGTCTACCAGATCATCAGGCGCTACATGCAGGAACTGTGGCAGGACAACGGCTACCAGGAAATCAACACCCCGCAGCTGGTGGACTACACCCTGTGGGAAAAATCGGGCCATGCGCAGAAGTTCTCCGAGGAGATGTTCAGCGTCGAATCAGACAGCCGCATGTATGCCATCAAGCCGATGAACTGCCCCTGCCACGTGCAGGTGTTCAACCAGGGCTTGAAGAGCTACCGCGACCTGCCGCTGCGCCTGGCCGAGTTCGGCGCCTGCCATCGCTACGAACCCTCGGGCAGCATGCACGGGCTGATGCGGGTGCGTGCCTTTACCCAGGACGATGCGCACATTTTTTGCGCCAAGGCCGACATCCAGAGCGAGGTGTCGCACTTTATTGCCTTGGTGGAACAGGTGTACAACGATTTCGGTTTCACCGACGTGACGCTCAAGCTGTCCACCCGCCCGGAGAACCGCGTGGGTGCCGACGACATCTGGGACGAAGCGGAAAACGCCCTGGAAACCGCGCTGAACAGCACCGGCAAGCCCTGGGATCTGCAGCCGGGTGAGGGCGCTTTCTACGGACCCAAGATCGAATTCACGCTCAAGGACTGCATGGGGCGCAACCGCCAGTGCGGCACCATCCAGGTGGATTTCTCGATGCCGGGGCGCCTGGGCGCCGAGTTCGTGGCCGAGGACAACACCCGCCAGGTGCCGGTGATGCTGCACCGCGCCATCTTCGGTTCGTTCGAGCGCTTCATCGGTATTCTCATCGAACATTACGAAGGGTCGTTCCCCACCTGGCTGGCGCCCACGCAGGTCATGGTGATGAATATTACCGATCGCCAGACCGATTACTGCCGCGAAGTGGTGAACTCTTTGAAAAACAAAGGTTTTCGCGTAGAGGCCGACTTGAGAAACGAGAAGATCGGCTTTAAAATCCGCGAACACACGATTCAGCGTATTCCGTACCTGGTCGTGGCCGGCGACAAGGAGGTGGAAGCCGGCACCGTGGCGATCCGTGATCGCAACGGCAAGGATCTCGGCGTGCGCAGCCTGGAAGAGCTGGCGCAACTGCTGCAGGAGGACGTGGCGCAACTGGGGCGGGCAAATGCAAGCATCGCCCTGCAGGACGACAGCGACGGCGACCACGAGTAAGTTCAATTTTCTGGAGTAACGACTATTAAGCGGGAAGACGGCAAGCAGAAACGTTCACTCGTCAACGAGGACATCGACGCCGCTCAAGTGCGTTTGATCCTGGATGACGGTAGCCAGAGAGGCATCGTGTCGCGTGACGAAGCGCTGGAAATCGCGCGCGCGGCGCGGCTGGATCTGGTGCTCATTTCACCGGAAGCCGATCCGGTGGTATGCAAGGTAATGGACTACGGCAAGCATGTGTTCGAGCTGAAGAAGCAGCGCGCCGCCAACCGCAAGAAACAGAAAGTCGTTCAGATCAAAGAAGTGAAGTTTCGCCCAGGGACGGAAGAAGGGGACTATCAGGTAAAACTACGCAACCTGATCCGTTTCCTTAGCGATGGGGACAAGGCCAAGGTAACCCTGCGGTTCCGCGGCCGGGAACTCGCCCATCAAGAAATCGGGGCCGAACTTTTGCTGAGGTTGAAAACCGACCTGGCAGAGTACGGAACAGTGGAGCAGGAAGCGAAAATGGAAGGCCGTCAGCTGACCATGGTGCTGGCCCCCGGTAAGAAGAAAAAGTAAGAGCCCCATCCCCTGTCGAGTTGACCGAGGTCGACCCGCCAAAGGTGGGAGGGTGGCTTTTGCTATTCATGAAACAGGAGCGGCCAACGTAGAGGCTGGCTCGAATGCGGAGTACGACAATGTCCAAAGCGAAAGTACACAGTGGCGCTTCCAAGCGCTTCAAGAAGACCGGGTCCGGCTTCAAGCGCAAGAGTGCGTTCAAAAGCCATATCCTCACCAAGATGACGACCAAGCGTAAGCGTCAGCTGCGCGGCACTTCGGCGATTCACCCGTCCGATGTGGGTCGCGTCAAGCACATGTTCCGTCAAGACTGAGCGGGGAGGATTGAACCATGGCACGAGTAAAACGTGGCGTCACTGCACGCCGTCGTCACAAGAAAATCCTGAAAGCCGCAAAAGGCTACTACGGTTTCCGCAGCCGCGTGCTGCGCATCGCCAAACAGGCGGTGACCAAAGCCGGCCAGTATGCCTATCGCGATCGCAAGAACAAGAAACGGGTATTCCGCGCACTGTGGATCACCCGTATCAACGCCCAGGCACGGGTGCATGACCTGTCCTACAGTCGGCTGATCGCCGGTCTGAAGAAGGCAAGCATCGAGATCGACCGCCGCGTGCTTGCCGATCTGGCCGTACATGACAAGGATGCCTTTGCCGCCATCGTGGCAAAAGCCAAGGCCGCCCTGTCCTGATCCGACTCAGGGCCCGCGCTCGTCGCGGGCCCGTTTTCACGTGGTTTCATGGATAACCTGCACACCCTGACCAGCGCGGCGCTCGATGCCGTTGCCGCCGCCGCTTCCAGTGCCGATCTGGAACAGCTGCGTGTCCAGTATCTTGGCAAGAAAGGCAGTTTGACCGAGCAGCTCAAAACGCTCGGCGCCCTGCCGCCGGAAGAACGTCCCGCCGCGGGTGCCCGCATCAACGCCGCCAAGCAACAGGTGCAGGACGCCATTGCCGAGCGCCGCGAACTGCTCGACCGCGAAGCGGCGGATCGCCAGTTGGCGACTGAGCGCATCGACGTTACGCTGCCCGGCCGGCGCCAGAACAGCGGTGGCCTGCATCCGGTAACCGCCACCATCGAACGCATGCAGCGCATTTTTGCCAGCGTGGGCTTCGAAACCGTCGAAGGGCCGGAAGTCGAGGACGACTACCACAACTTCGAAGCGCTCAACATGCCGGCGCAGCATCCCGCGCGCGGCATGCACGACACTTTCTATTTCGACGCCAACACCCTGTTGCGCACCCATACCTCCACCGTGCAGGTGCGGGTGATGGAAAACCGCAAGCCGCCGATCCGCATCATCTGCCCCGGCCGCGTGTACCGTTGCGATTCGGACATGACGCACACGCCGATGTTCCATCAAGTGGAAGGGTTGGTGATCGATCGTGAGGTCAGCTTCGCCGACCTGCGCGGGCTGATCGCGGATTTCCTCAACGTATTCTTCGAAGCGGACCTCGCGGTGCGCTTCCGTCCATCCTATTTCCCCTTCACCGAACCTTCCGCCGAGGTGGACGTGCAGTGCGTGTCCTGCCGCGGCGCAGGCTGCCGCGTGTGCGGCCAGAGCGGCTGGCTCGAGGTGATGGGCTGCGGCATGGTGCATCCCAAGGTGCTGTCCTGCTCCGGCATCGATCCGGAAATCTATACCGGCTTCGCCTTCGGCATGGGCGTCGATCGCCTGGCCATGCTGCGTTACCAGATCAAGGATCTGCGCTTGTTGTTCGACAACGACCTGCGCTTCCTCAAACAGTTCCACTGAGGCCCGGCAATGAAGATCAGTGAGCGCTGGTTGCGTGAATGGGTCGATCCTGCGATCGATACCGACGAACTCGTCAAACGCGTGACCATGGCCGGCCTGGAAGTGGACGGCATCGAAATCGCCTGTGGCCCTTTTACCGACGTGGTGGTGGCCGAGGTGCTCGTCCGTGAGCAGCATCCGGATGCCGACAAGCTGAGCCTGTGCCAGGTGAGTGATGGCGCGCAGACCTGCCAGATCGTCTGCGGCGCGCTCAACGTGCGAGCCGGCCTGAAGGTGCCGCTGGCCCGCATCGGCGCGGAACTGGGCGGCGGACTCAAGATCAAGAAAGCCAAGCTGCGCGGTGTCGAATCGTTCGGCATGTTGTGCTCGGCGGAAGAATTGGGCATGGCCGAAGGCGCCGAAGGGCTGCTGGAGCTGCCGGCCGATGCGCCACTTGGCGTCAATGTGCGCGAGTATCTCGGCCTCGACGATGCGCTCATCGAAGTGGACCTGACTCCGAACCGCGGCGATTGCCTGAGCATCGCCGGCCTGGCGCGCGAAGTGGGCGTGCTCACCCGCACCCCGGTTACCCCACCCGTTATCGACGCCGTGCCCGCCACGGTGCCGGACAGCCTGCCGGTGGAACTGCTCCAGCCCGATGCCTGCCCGCGCTACCTGGGCCGGGTGATCCGCCGCATCGACCAGAATGTCGAAACGCCACTCTGGATGCAGGAAAAACTGCGGCGCTGCGGCTTGCGCAGCATCGACCCCGTGGTGGACGTGACCAACTACGTGCTGCTGGAACTGGGGCAGCCCATGCATGCCTTCGACCTCGACAAGCTCGAGGGCGGCATTCGTGTGCGCCTGGCGCAGCAGGGCGAAACGCTCACGCTGCTCGACGGCAAGGACGTGACGCTCGACAGTGAAACCCTGGTGATCGCCGACCACGCCAAGGCAGTGGCCATGGCGGGCATCATGGGCGGCAAGCACAGTGCGGTGGGCGCCAGCACCCAGGACATTTTTCTCGAAAGCGCGTTCTTCAGCCCGTTGGCCATTGCCGGCCGCGCGCGCCGCTACGGCCTGCATACCGATGCCTCGCACCGCTACGAACGCGGTGTGGATTACGACCTGCCCCGCCGGGCAATAGAGCGGGCCACCGCACTATTGTTGTCCATCGTCGGTGGCGAAGCCGGCCCCATCACTGCCGCCGAAGCCGCACTGCCCATTGTGACGCCCGTGACCTTGCGCCGTGAGCGCGTCACGCGTCTGCTTGGCTTCTGCCCCGAGCAGGAAGAAGTGGTCGATATCCTGCAGCGCCTTGGTTTCACCCAGGCCGGGCAGGGCGGGGATCCCTCCAACTGGAACGTACCCTCCTGGCGTTTCGACGTCAGCCTGGAAGCCGACCTGATCGAGGAACTTGCCCGCGTGCACGGCTACGACCAACTGCCGGTACGCGCGCCGCTCACCCGTTTGAGCCTGCAGCCGCGTCCCGAAGGCGTGCTCGATGCGTCTCTACTACGGCGTCTGCAGGTCAGCTTGGGTTACCAGGAAGTGGTCACCTACAGCTTCGTCGACGCCGAGCTCGACGCCGCACTGGCGCATGCCCCCACGCCACCTGTGGCGCTTGCCAATCCGATTTCCCAGGACATGGGCGTAATGCGCAGCAGCCTCTGGCCGGGTCTGATCAAGACGCTCAAGCACAACCAGAATCGCCAGCAGGAGCGCTGTCGGCTGTTTGAAATTGGTCTTTCTTTTGTTAGAAATAACAAAGAATTAGAGCAGAAAATTAAAGTTGGTTCTTTGATTTGGGGGGCTGCCCTGCCGGAGCAGTGGGCCAGCGTGGAACGCTCCGTGGATTTCTTCGATCTCAAGGGCGATGTCGAAGCATTGCTTGGCCTGACGCACGCCGCCGGCGAGTTCCGCTTCGAACCCGCCACCCATCCGGCGCTGCAGCCGGGCCAGACGGCGCGCATCGAACGCAACGGGCAGGCGCTCGGCTGGATCGGCGCGCTGCACCCGCAATTGCTGCAGGTGCTGGACATCCCGGGCAAGGCCTTCCTGATGGAACTGGATTTCGCGCTGCTGCGCGAAGCGGCGCTGCCGGTGGCGGTCGAACTGTCGCGCTTCCCCTCGGTGCGCCGCGACCTGGCGTTCGTGCTGGACCGCGACGTGCCGGTAAGCGCGTTGGAACAGACCCTGCGCGAGGTGGCCGGCAGCGAGCTTAAAGACTTGATCCTGTTTGACCTCTTTGCCGGGCAAAACATTGAAAAGGGTAAAAAAAGCCTTGCGTTGGGCTTGACCTTCCAGCATGCTTCGCGCACTCTTATGGACCTTGAGATAAATCCGATAATTGATAGCTGCATCAAGGCCCTACAAGCCAAATTTAATGCTGAATTAAGGTAAATCCTGAACTGGCGCTGGTGGCGCAATTCAACGAGATCGAAGACGGGGGTTGCCGCACATGACCAACGGGGCATTGACCAAAGCCGAGATGGCCGAGCGCCTGTTCGAGGAAATGGGTCTGAACAAGCGCGAAGCGAAGGAACTGGTCGAACAGTTTTTCGAGGAAGTACGCAAGGCACTGGAATCCAACGAACAGGTCAAGCTCTCGGGCTTCGGTAATTTCGACCTGCGCGACAAGCGCCAGCGTCCTGGGCGCAATCCCAAGACCGGCGAGGAAATTCCAATCCAGGCACGCAGGGTGGTTACCTTCCGTCCAGGGCAGAAACTGAAGGCAAAGGTGGAAAGCTATGCTGGAACCAAGTCATAACGCCGAGCTGCCCGAGATTCCCGCCAAGCGCTATTTCACCATCGGTGAAGTGAGCGAATTGTGCGAGGTCAAACCGCATGTGCTGCGTTACTGGGAGCAGGAGTTCAGCCAGCTCAAGCCGGTGAAGCGGCGCGGCAATCGCCGCTACTACCAGCGGCAGGACGTGATACTGATCCGCCAGATCAGAAGCCTGTTGTACGAACAGGGCTTCACCATCGGCGGCGCCCGCCAGCAGATGGCCGGCGCGGCGGCGAACGTGAACGTGGTGGAAGTGGAGGAAAGCCAGCTCAAGGGCAAGACGGCAGCGGTAAGGCCGGCCCTCATCCGCGAGCTGATCGAAGAGATAGAAGAAGCGCTGGGCCACCTCAACTGAGGGCCCGCGTGTTTTGCCAGGATTCGGAGTGTAGCGCAGCTTGGTAGCGCACCACACTGGGGGTGTGGTGGTCGTGGGTTCAAATCCCGCCACTCCGACCATTTTTTGTAGTTTTTTCAACGCCTTGTAGGTTAGTGAATACTGCGGATTTGCGGGGTGTAGAAAAACTGTAGAAAAACCCTGTAGAAAAACCCCGCCTACATTTTGAGCTGCACGTGCTCGAACGGCAGCTCGGCCGGGTCCATGTACCCGCGCGTGGTGCCCACGGACTCGTGCGCCGCGATCTGCTGGATCTCCTTTTCGTTATACCCCGCCCGCTTGTAGAGCGTGATAGCCAAGCCGCGCACTTCGTGGAAACTTGTGCCAGAGATTTTGCATGCGCGCATGGACTCGTTGAACATTCGGCTCAATCGATCGGGCGTCACCTGGCAAATGTGATCCTTCCCTTCATCGTTCCAGACGCGTCTCTTGGGTTTGTGTGACACCAGGTACGGGCAGCGTTTGTTCGTCAGCGAGAGCTCCCGGGCACGATTTATCAGGGTGCGGAGCTTGGGGTGCTCCTCGAGATCCCAGCACAGCCTGGTGGCACGCGCGGTGCCGCGCTGGGCGTCGGATTTGCTGACAACGGTGCGGAGTTGGTCGTCGTCGAGATGGCGGTCAAAGCGCAGGCGCACTACGTCGCCCTCCCGTAGCAACGTGTATAAGCTGATATCCATGGCCAGCTGCAGCGCGGTATACCCGAGTTTACCGGCGGCTTTGTGGATGCGGTGGAAATTGATCTCAGTCAGCACCTGCCGCGCTTTTTTCGGCTTCTCTTTGAGCAGCAGCCGGGCCACGTCGTCGGCCGTGGTGAACGGATTGTATTTAACGCGCGGCACCAGGCATTCGCCCATGAGCCAGTTGAAAAACCGACGAAACTCGGCCATGCGGAGTTTCTGTTGCGAGTGTGTAAGCTCATCCCACCAAGTGCGGATCTGCGGCAACTCGATCTGGCCGAGGCGGGGAAACGCAGCAGCAAAGAGCTTGAGCGCGTACTTGCGGTTGCGCCAACTGTGCTTTGATTTCAGGCCCGCGTTGATCTTCTCGCGGTACTGGATGTACGCCGGCAAATGGTATGCCGTCATGCCGCGAGAGAGCTTGATCTCGGCGGTTGGAATGTACTGATCACGCAGCCCATTGGCCTCCTGCGCAACGCGGTTGGCCTCCTCGACAGTCGGTGCCTGAAATGATTTTTTGGTGCCGTCGGGGCGGACGTACGAGTAAAACCCCGGCCGCTTACGAGGGTCTGGATAGAGGTTGTCGACGAGCTGGACGCCGGCGAGGAAGCGGGGTTTTTTCGGGCGCATTGGCCGACCTTACGCTGGATTGCTGCCGGCGAGCAAGTCCAGGCCGGTCAGTTGAGGGGGGCGCTCGATCTCAGGCTCGAGCACATTGGCTACTGCAAACGCGTTGAGATCCACGTAAGGTCGGTTGTCGATGAGCTTGCCTTGGACCACGCCGCGACGAATCCAGTCGGCCCAGGTGTGGCGGGTGGGCGCGCAGCCAGGCTCGAAAAATTCTCGATTAGCACGGGTGTGTGGGGCGAGGGCGGACACGGGCTCAATCTCCGCCAGGTCCCGGCCAAGCAAGATGCTGGTGGCCATCGAGCAGGCTGCCGGCGGCCTTCTTGCCGACGCGGGTCATCGGCTCGGCACCGGCCGACCAAGCAATAACACCAGGTTGCCGCCAGTTAGCAGACGCTGTTCGCTGCCTCTGTCGCCCTTGGCCCCATTCGATCCCGCGCGTTCGCGCCGGGGTGCTAACGGCCGCGTAGCAGTTATCGCAAGCGGGGGAAACGCGGGTGCAGCCAATCCAGGGATTGAACGTGGCGTCACACCATTCGATTGCGCTTTCCTTAGCCATGGCTGCCCTCCTGCTGGGCGAGCCGACGCTTGCAGCAAAGCGAGCACGGAAGCACGTGTGCCACAGTGCCGTGCCCCCCATAAAGCATCAGCCGGCCGGTACCATGACACGCTTTGCACGTTAAATGACATGCACGAGTGTGCCCGCACCAGTTACACAGATCGCTAGGGTCTGCGAAGCCATTAAAGGTTGTTGGGTGTATGGCAAAGGCTCCGCACATAGCAGGCTCAGTGCCTTGAAGGCAGCGAGCGCACTGCGCGCGGCCCTTCGCGTCCTGGGCTGGCCGAACGATCCACTCCTCGCTGTCGCTAGCGTCTATGGAGTACAGCCAGGGCCGCTGCCGGCCGTCTTCAATGCGGCTCCACAAATACCACTCAACTACACGCTTGTAGTAAGCGCGCTGGCGCGGATGGTAGTGGGTGGCGTCTGCAGGAGCATCGGACCAATCGTGCGTATCAGGGCCAATCCTTTCGTGCTCGATTGCTTGGCCCTCAGGCATCGAGCGCCAATCTGGCCAGGCACGTTGTTCGTTGCGCGTCTGCTTGGTCTCGAGCGCGGCCGCAATTTGCTCAGAGGCATAACCAGCGCGCCAGGCGCCGTCGAGCGCCAGCAGCACCAGGTCTATCCACTCGAACAGGTCCAGCGGCGCGCGTTCGACCTCGAGCAGCTCCTTGCGGATGTGATCGATGATGCCCGCCGTTCGGTGGCCGGGCCCGAAAGTGCGCTCGCTAAATGTTCGCTGCCGACGCAGGTGCTGGATGAGGTCGAAGGTCTCCATCACTCGCCCTCCCCGGTGAGCTGGGCGGGCGCGTAGAGTGGGAAAGGCTCGTAACCTGCCGCCGTGATCGCGTCGACTTGCGACTTGCACCACATGCGTATATTGCCGTCAGGCGCGAATGCTGCGTAAGCCATGACCCTCGGATCGCAAAGCACATACTGCCCGGCCTGCGCTGGAGTTGGCGTTGGGGGCTCCGCATACAGTTTCGTGCCCGGCGGCAACTCACGTAGCCGATCCCAGTCTTTACTGTCGAACCACGGACCGGAGCGCTCGTCGTGGGGGTCGGATATCAGGACAGTGGCTACCGGCGCAGCCAGGATGATTGGTCTCATGCCGGCACCACCTGCTGGTACCGGGCCAGCGCCTGGCGGGCTGCGTCACGCGAGGCACGGAGTCCGCCGAGAATATCTTGGTTGCAGCACAGGCTGACATAGTCCTCGAGGGCATCCTGGGCGCTGTCGACGGCGGCGCGCAGCGTATCGAGCACGCGGTCGGTGCCGGCCATTGGTGGGTTGGGGGTAAAACCCGAGCCCGCTAGGGTGTCTGCGCCGTCGGGCATGGTTGTGTAGGTGTCCACAACCGCGTCCGCAAGAGACGCCACCGCGTCGAGCGCAGGGTCCGGCGTGGGCGTAGAGCTGTTTGGCTCGACGTCGACCGAGGCGGTAACCGCAGGCTCGCCAGCGTCGTGCATCACGCCAGGCAGGCGGTAGACTGCCGGCCACGAGCTCTTGTCGATGATCAGCACGCCGCGCTGGCCCATCGTAGTCAGCGCTTTACGCACGGCCGTCACGGCGAGGTTTGGCAACGCCTCGATAATATCTTTTGTGCAGCGCCCTCCCGATTCGAGCAGCTCGATGATCTGTTCTTTAGCCGGACGAAGCCGGGGAGGGGCCTTGAGGCGGGGGCGCTCATCGCCCGCATTGGCGGCGGGTGGCGGGGTGTTTCCGGGCGCCGGCGCGGAGCTTTTGAGGGGGAGCCGATACCCTTCGCTGTTGTTGCCGACCACGCAGCCCTTGCGCATTAGATCGCCCAGCACGGCGGCGACGGTCTGCTGCTCCTCGAGGCCGCTTAGTTCGTAGATGCGGCGACGGCCGAGGGGCGTTGGAGAATGATCGGTTATCACTTTCAGGACTGCATTTTCTTCGATGCTGAGCTTGGGCATGGCTCCTCCTACAGGGCGTCGATGGACACAAGGTCCGAAAAGGAAAAGGCGCTTAAATGCCGGCGGTCGGTTACCTCGCCAGCGGCATCGTCAACAAGGTACAGGTGGTTGTCGGACGCCCATCCGCCAAACAAGGTGCGCACCTGCACGAGTTGCCGCAGCGTGAGATCTTCCCGCCGGACCCACTTGGTATGAGCCGTATCGCCGGGGAGCGTTTTGGGCGTGATAGCGAGCGCGGTAGACATGGCGGCGCCCTCAGAATGGCAGCCAGCGGTCAGCTGGCGGCTGGGCCAGCACCAGCTCCTGCAGGTACTCGGCGATTTCCAGGCGCTTGCTGTAACCGGAGCCTTTGGGGAAGTCGTCCTGACCGGTGATTTCCGCACCCGCTTTGTGGAGCGCCGCTTTTTTGATGCGCCCAAAAAAGTTGGCGGCCGTGGGTTGCCAGTGCTTGCCAAGACGGCTTTGGCTGATCTCGAGCAAACGACCGAGCGGACACTCAGGGTCGCTGAGGTTCCTGTTTTCGTCCAGCGACAGGACGCCGCAGTACGCCACCAGGCGCTGAACCTCATCGTCGGGCAACTGGAGAAATGCGCTAAGGCTGTCGGCAGCACTGCGGCCAATCCAGGACAAATCGAGCGTTTCGCGGTACTCGAGCACCTCTTGATGCATGCGGCTGTCGCGCAGGTCACCCAGGGAGCTGTCGCGGAATGTGCTAGAGCACTTGATATCCATCGGCGCCGCGCCGACCGCATACAGACTGTTGGGCTTGAGCGCGGACCAACAGAGGCTGAACAGCGTAGCGCGGTACATCAACGCCGGACTGTACAGCAAGTCCGCCTTTGCGGCGGCTTGGTGGTACAGCGACAGGTCCGCGGTCAACGCCGCCGAAAAGCCCTGGCCCTCATCCGCCTCCTCGCTCTTGCTGGCCGTGTCGGCGACGCCGTCCGGTGCGGCACCCGCCTCCAGCTGCCGCGCCGCCGGCAGGTCCTCTTTGTTGAGGATGCCCTCATGACGCTGCAGCTGGCCATTTGACGACAGCGTGATGATGCAGCCGCCAATGGCACGCTGCTCTGGCGTGAATTCGCGCCGCTTTTCCAGCTCCCGCGCGCGGGCGTATAGCTTTCGTCGCTCAACGGCAATGGCCTCGATCTCATCAGTGATCGCAACAACACCCGGATCCTCGTCCGGGTCGCCGCCGGCGGCCTCGACCGCGTATATCAAGTCCTCGCCTTTGGCCTCCGCCTCGTCTTCCTTAACCTGCAGCGCATCGAGGGCCAGCGTTACGTCGGCCAACTCGGCGCGCTCTTCGTCGGACAGCACGGGTTCCGGCTCGAGCTTGCGCCGTCGGTCTGCCCACGCCTCGTAGCTCAGATCAACCTCTGCCCACTTCCACTGCCCGCGCGCCTTGTCCAGGGCACGATCCAGTTTTTCCTTGGCCAGCGTCTCCACCAGCTCGCCATCGATCAGCGTGGTGCGGTCTTCCTCGAAGAGATCTTCGGTCACTGCCCCGCCGGCCTTTTTGTATGCCGCCAGGCCGATGTACCGCGCGAGCTTGTGGTCGCTGGTGTACGTGCGCTCGCGCAAGTACTTGCGGATGCTGCCGACCCAGCGATGGTCGTCGCTCTGCTTGAGTGCTGTGTAGGCCGCGATCTGTCGTTCCTGGTCGTCGGTGCCCGCATAGGCACGCAACGCATCCACGCTCAACTCGCCCTCGCGGCACAGGGCACGTAGGGTAGGGTGGACGTTACCCAGCGCCAGACGCTGGCGGATGTGGAGCTCGGAGGTGCCAAAGTGCGCGGCAATATCAGCAATCGGCAGCTCGCCGCGATAGTGCAAATCGGTAAACGCCTCGAACTCATCGATCGGGTGCATGCCCACACGCACGATGTTTTCGGCGATCGCGGCCTCGATCTCGTTCTCATTGTCGCCAAGCACCATGCACGGCACCTCGGCCGTGGCCGGAAACACTTTGTCCTTCACGAGGTCGGCAAAGGCCCGGTACCGGCGCGCGCCGCCGCGCACTTCGTACTTGTCTTTGCCGGCGGGCCGGACGATCAGGTTCTGCAGGATGCCGTTGGCGGCAATGGACGTCTTGAGCTGGGCATCCTCTTCGGCACTTGCCGCGCTCTTGCGGATGTTGTCTTTACCGAGCTTTAACGACTTGAATGGAATCGAATACAGGTCTGCCATGGCGATGTTTCCCTAGGATTGTTGGTTTAGTGGGTGGTGCTTGGGGGCGTGGGCGCGAGGGCGCCCGACAATTCCTGACGCAATTGCTGCGCCATCTGCAGAGCCACTGGATGCGGTGCCCCGCTGATCTCGCGTAGTAGCACATCGAATGCCGCCGCGCCGAAAATAAAGGCCTGGTGCACGCGCTCGCGCTCTTCCGGCGTTGCGTCGGCACAGCGGCGTTCGGCGTAGTCCTGCCAAAGCACCTCAAGCATCCGCATGTGCCGCTCTCCTGGTGTCGAGGTCGACCACCGGCGCCAGCGGCGCGTAGAGATTTTTGAATACCTCGGCCTTGGCTGGCAGTAGCGCATAGGCCAGAACTTCGCGAGGCCAAACGCGCTCTTTGTGCGCAATGTCGCGGAATCCACGGAAGGAGCTATCCAAAAATTCCGCGTTGCAGATCTTCGGATTTGTGCCGCCGGCGGTCAGTACCAGGTACAGGCCGGGCTCGGTGGGCGCACAAGCGCTGTCCACGAACTCAATCAGGTACACGTTGCGGGAGTTTTCGGTCATGGGGCGAGCCTCCGGAGTTGAGCCCGGAGCCAGGCCGTGGCCCGGGGGATGAGCACGTCCCGCAGGGCCAGGCGCAGCAAGCGCTCGGCCCAGGCCTCCAGGACGTGGTGATAGCGATTGAACAGGCGCCGAGTGCCGTAGCCGCGCAGGAAGCTCCAGGCGGTATAGATCAGCGTGATGGCCAGACTGGTCTGGGCCGCCGCCTCGGCGTGGAAGTAGAAAGGCGTGATGAGCCAGTGGAGCAGCGCCAGCGAGCCGATAAAGCCCACGCTGATGTCTACCAGCTTTTCCAAGGCGGAAATCAGGCGCGACTGCATGCAGCCTCCTTGCCGGCGGCGCGGCAACTTGGAAGCGCAGCGGCATCGAGCAGCCTCTCAGCCTCGCCTGGCGCGAACCCGAGACAGCCCGTGGCGAGGTAGCGCTTGTTGTAGATGTCCCTGCAGGTGGAGACGATCTCGACCACCTGCCCGATGGTCAGATCAAGCACAGGAATGCCGGTGCCGGCCACGGCCACCGCCAACAGCCTCTGAAAAGCGCCATTCGATTTGCTGATATCGATCTCATGCAGCGGCTCGAGGATGAACCACGCGGAGATGGGCTCCCTCACCAATTCCGCAAAGGTGGTCTCAGGCGCGTTGCCGCGATCGAACATCCTGTCCAGGTCGGCGTCAGTGAGCGGCATCGACTGCCTCCTGACCGCGGTGACCGTCGACCACTTCCTGCAGCCAGGTCATGCCGTAGGCAGTGACCAGGGTGACGTAGTATGTGGTTTCGATGCCGGGATTGGCGTCAGTGCGGCCCTTGCGGAAGCTGCGCTGCTCGATGGCGAAGATGCCCTTGTCGATCAGATCACGGCGTGGCAGGTCGTTCAGACGGCCCAGCACGCCGCGGTCCCGCAGGACCTTGCGCAGAATTTTCGGGCCAATATGCAGAACCTTGGCCGCGTCGGATAACAGCAGAGGATGGTTTGACATAGCGCCTCCCAAGTAGTGGGTGGCGCATATATGAACCTAAAGTACAGGTTCGGTCAAGTACCAAAAGTTCATTTTATGTTGCGGCCGGGGGCTCCAGCAGTTCAGGAGCGCCCTCGTTTGGCGATGTATCGTAGGATGTGGCCGTCCGGATCAGGTCGTCGGCGTACAGAAAAATGTCATCCAGGCTCTGAATTGGGTGGCGTGTTTCCACTTTGTTGCCACCCATCACGCCGAGGTATTTTTGTGAGCGATTGAAGTGAAGCCGACAGATCGGCTTGCGGTTGTTGTCATCCAGAAGGACCCCAAAATAGCTTTGCGTGTCCCTGGAGTGAATGCGCTTGATATCGACGGCTTGGCGAAGGATCGCGCGCACTATGTGGAACCCCTCAATCTCTTCCATGGTGGTATTGACGCGGTCCTGCTCCGGCTCAGATATTGCCGCAGGCATCTCCTGGGGCTGACCAGCCGGTGGTACACGCGTTCCTGGGGAGATCGCGGATTTGAGCCGACCATTGATTTGATCATTCACGAACTGGCGGCCAGCTTTGACCACTAATGCGGAGAACTGTTCCCGCACTCGCGGCGTGATCGACCCACCGTAAACCCTGCTTGCAAATAGTTTGACGAAGTCGTCGTCCGGCGAGGCTATTTGCGATGCAATGAGTTTTTTCAGCTGGCTGACGTACTTGAGCTCTTCCGCTGCACTCATGATCGAATCAATATCGAAGGCCTGCTTGGTAATTTTCGACAGCTCCGGCACAACGTGGTCGTCGATGTCTAGTACGTCGAGCACAAGAAACGGCTTCTCATCCATTCGATTGGGGGCATCAAGGTCGGTATAAAACCAAAAGTGCTGGCCGTTGGTGAGAATCGCAATGCGCGCGGACGTGACGGAAAAGTACCGATAGAGCTGACTCGCGTGGTTGAAGCGGAGCGGTTCGCCGACCTTCTTACACTCGATCAGCATCTGGACATTGCCATCTTTCAGGATCGCGTAATCGATCTTTTCGCCCTTTTTCGTGCCGATATCTGCGACCAGCTCTGGCGTCACTTCAAGCGGATTGAATACGTCGTAGCCCAGTACAGCGCTGATAAACGGCATGATGAATGCGTTTTTTGTCGCCTCTTCGGTTTGAATCATGGCGCCTTGTTGTTCCACTTTTTTTGCGTAGGCGTCCAGGCGTTCGTATATTTCCATCTCGTTCCCTCACTCAATTTCGATCTGGCCGGCGACTACGCAGCCCAGGAACTGCACCGGCCCGGTTATTTTTTCTGGTTCATATCTCGGGTTGAGCGGCAGCAGATACCGATCATCACCGACGATGCTTAGCTTGCGGAAAATAGGCGCCTTTCCAGGTTCTCTAACGACCACTAGAGATCGATGCTTTGGCGATTTCTTCGGGTTTACGATAATGATCGTTCCCTCGGGAAATGATGGCGCACCTACGGGGTTTAACATCACTTCGCCTACAACGCGTAGCGCAAACATTCCCTCGGTCACATCGATGTAGGTATCAACCCACTCGTCGACGTTGTCATCCATAATCATGCCTGTTTCCGTGTCATCTGGTATCCGCGTGAGCAGCGGAACTTTCCGTGGTGTGTTGCCTACAGGATAGACGTTCCCGGCCGAGGCGCTAGACGGAGCGTCAGCATCGGGGTACATCGGCTCAATGCCGTACTCAAGCCATTCGGGCCGCACGCCGGTTTTCCGGGCAATGATCTCCAGGCGCGAGCGGGCCGGGATCGCCTCACCATTGAGCCATTTGCTGCTTGCCTTGGGGCTGGCGCCTGTGATCCTGGACAACATAGCTCCTGCGCCGCGCCCATCCAAGCCGGATTTTTTGAGCGAATCCCACAGGCGGGCGGAAAAAGCGCTTCTGATTGTGTCGGAATGTACCATAGGTTCATTTTCCTGAGACTTGCGTGTACTGTCAGTCCGTGTTTAATATGTACTTCTAGTTCATATTCGGGATGAGACATGACCGCATTTGCCGACTCCATTACCAAGATTGGCGTTCCCAAAGCCGCCCGCGCCTGCGGGGTCAGTGTGAGGGCCGTCTACAAGTGGCTCTCTCAGGGAGCCTTGCCGCGGACGGACTTCACCGGAGAAACGCGGTACGCCGAAATCCTGGCCACTTTGTCGGGGGGAGCCTTTACCGCCGATTGGCTGCGGTCCATCGCAAACCCGTCCGCAAAGGGAGGGCGGGGCTGCTGCGCGCCACCCTCGCATATTTCGCCGAAAGGCTCTGCTTGATACCAGGCAATCAGAGGGGAAAATTCTCATGGCACGCCCATCCAACGCAGCGAAGCTCGCTGCCCGACACCGGACATGGCCTCTTGATGAGGCCCTGCACAAAGCGGCTCTTGACTACGGTCTGGAGCCGCTTGCTTTGCAGCTGCAGCGCCCGCTATCCACGCTCGCCAACTCCCTGAATCCCGACACGCCGGAACGACGGCCGACGCTGGAGTTGTTCCTCGCGGTGGCGGGAGAGACGCAGGACGAGCGCATTCTCGATGCGTTTTTGAGCCTGTTCCCTGGCAGGGCGTGGTTCACGCTGCTAGATAGTGGACTGGAGTGCCACGAACTGCTGCGGGTGTTCGTGGATCTCAGCAAGAAGTCCTCGCGAGCCGTCGACGCGATGATCACCGCGCTCGAGGACGGCGTGATCGATGAGGACGAGTGGCCAGCGTTGGAGTATGACCTGCGCCGGCTGCTGGCGGCCACGCAGGGGTTGATGCAGTTGGCGGAGAGCAAACGGAGGGCGGCGCCATGAAAATTACTCACGCGGTAGAAATCAACGGCACTATTGCAAGCCTGACTTTTGAAGCCCTTCCCGCAGTATTTCAAGAGATTCTTGCAGGTGTGCCAGCTTCTCCTCTAGAACCAGGTATTGCCGACGAGGCCTGGGTGGCAGCGTTTCGCGGTACTCCGATCCCCGCCGAAGTACATCAGCTGCTGCTGCAAGCGCACGATCTACTGCATCAAAGTCTGGTTTGTTCATGCCTCGAGTTATCCATTCAGCGCCAGCGGGAGGCTCGACAGAATAGCACCTCGCGCCCCGGGCCGGGGGAGGTACTGAAACATGGCTGATCACGCAGATATTGCCGGGGAATACATCGACCGCGCCACAGCGGCGCAGATCGAGAATGTGCGGCGGCGGTTGGGCAAAGTGGAGTCGACCACGCTGGTGCGTGAGTGCCTGGAGTGCGGAGAGCTGATACCTGCCGCCAGGCTGGCAGCGATGCCCGGCGCCAGGCGTTGCGTGTACTGTCAATCGACATCCGAACGGCGCGGACTGGAAGGGTAGAGCGTGTCCCTCGATCGAGTACTCGACCAGCTGCGCAGCTACGGCCTGCTGGTGGACGACCTGGAGGTCGGCCGCCTGGTGCGCGTGGATGTTGAAGGGCACCGCCGGTGTTCGCGAAACGGCTGGTATTCGCTATTTTGGTACGATCGCCCCGATGGCACCCAGGTGCCCGCCGGCAACTACGGCAATTGGGATACCGGCGATGTGCAAAAGGTCTGGCTCAAGGGCATGGGCCTGAGCAAGACCGAGAAAGACATCGTCAACCAGCGTTGCGCCGACAACAAGCGCATTGCCCTGCAGATGCGCAGCGAGGCCGCACGCCGGGCCGCGCGCACCGCGGAGGCTATGTGGCGCAAGGCCAAGGTCGCCGGCACCTCCGACTACCTGACTTTGCGCGGCATTCGGCCCTACGGTGTGCGCTTTGGCAGCAATGGTGCTGTGATCGTGCCGATGCGTAACCAGCACGACACGCTGGTGGGCCTGCAATTCCTGTACGACGAAGGCAGCGGCGAAACGCTGCGCGATGGTTACCGGCCCGCCGGCGTCGCGCGCCACGGGGCCATGCACATCATTGGCCGCATTGTGCGCGGCAAGCCTATCGGCCTCTGCGTGGACTACGCCAGCGGCGCAGCGATC
>DATMFX010000062.1:0-12471 GCA_035555995.1 Hyphomicrobiales bacterium
CTGGCCGTACCGCACCATCTGCAGCGCACCCGCGGCGGCACGCCGCTGCACTATGCCGTGGATGCCGATCACGACCAGGTGGTACAGGGGCTTGCCGAGCTTGGCGCCGACCTGAACCAGCCTGACGTCGACGGCCTTACCGCGCTCGACCATGCCATGGCGCGCAACCAGGTGCCGTTCCTGCGCATGCGCCAGCCGGTCAACACCAAGCTGGCGGAACAGCTGCGCGCGCTTGGCGCCACCAATGAGCTGGACGTGGTGCCCTTCTGGCCAAACGTGGGGCCGCCGTTCTACTACCCGTGGAGCATCTTTCCGCTGGATCCCGCCGCCGAAGCCCAGGCCCTGGTGCCGGGTTCCTTCGATCATCAATAACGATACGCCCATGAACGCAGCCCAATCCCGCCGGCATTTCCTCCGCCAGAGCGCAGGCACACTCGGCGCCTGTGCCGCCGCCAGCCTCGCGCCCCGCTTTGCCGTGGCGCAAGAGGCGCCGGTGGCAATCACCCAGACCGATCTCGGCTATGCCTGGCTGCTGCAGGGCGCCGGTTGCAATGCCTTCGTGATTCCCGGTCAGAACGAAGGCGGCGCGCTGCTGGTGGACGGCGGCCTCGCCGTGCATTCCGATGCCTTGCTGCAGGCCGTGTACGAGGTGACCGGCCAGGATCGCGTACACACGCTGATCAATACCCATTTCCATCCGGAGCAGACCGGCTCGAACGAAGCCGTGGGCGCGGCGGGCGGCGTGATCATCGCGCATGAAAAAACCGCGCAGTGCCTGCGCAACGGCGTGCTGTCCGCCAACTACGCAGGCCGCTACGGCCCGCTGGCGCAGGCAGGTATTCCCAGCCAGGTGCTGAACGGCGACGGCCGCATGAAATTCGCCGGGCAGGAAATCATCTACGGCTACCTGCCGGCGGCGCATACCAACGGCGACCTGTTCCTGTATTTTCCGATTCTCGACACGCTGGTGGCGGGCGGTCCGGTAACGATGGGGGAATGGCCGCTGCCGGACATCCGCCAGGGCGCCTGGCTGGGAGGATTGGTGAACGGGTATGAGAAGCTGAGCCAGGTGGTCAGCGCCGATACGGTGGTGATTCCCGCCCACGGCCCCGTCATCGACGGCACCGCGGTGGTGCGCATGCGCAATATGTATTCGAACTTCCACCTGAACATGGCCGACGAACTCAATCTCGGCATGGGCTGGGACGACGTGGTGGCCAAGAAACCGCTGGCGCAGCACGAAGCGCAGTACGGCGATGCCGACGTCTTCGTGGAAGCCGCTTTCCGCAGCCTGCAACTGGCCTACGTGCCGGACTGACCCTCAGGCAATCAAGCGCAGCGTGCGCGGCGGCGGCTCGCTGGTGCCCACGCTTGCCAGGGAGGCCATCAGCAGCGGATCGCCAAGCAGCGCCAGGGTTTCCTGGCGCGTCAGCCACACGGACAGTTCGTCGAGCGAGGCCGCTTCGCTGATTTTCAGCCCCGTCGCCACTCTGACCAGGTCGGGCTTGCCGCGCTGCGGCACCGGCGGCGGTGTGTGCAGGGTGTGGCAATGCCGCATCAGCGCGCCGTGATCACCCAGGAAGCTCACCAGATCCACCTGCGCCAGCGCATCGCCAAGCCCCTGCGCGAACAGCTCGCGCAGCCGGAACAGTTCCGGCTCGCTGCATTCCTCCTCGATGCGCAACAGCCCTACCCGACGCAACCATAAGCCGCAGGCCACGCTGCCGCTGAGGGCGGACAGCGCGATGGCCAGCACCAGACCGATCAGGGTGGGCGACATCCAGGCCAACAGCGGCGGTGCCGCCCAGTACAGGCCCACGGTCAAGCCCACTCCGAGCGCCATGTGCGGCCAATGCTGGCGGATGAGCGGCCGCCACTGCAGCGCCTGTTCGCCGCGCTGCTGGGCTTCCCAACCCGAATCCTTGCCGCGCAGGATGTCCCACACGTGCTGGGTGTGGATCATCATGCACACCGGCGCATAGAGCACCGACAGCGCGGTTTCCAGCAACGCGCCGCCCGCGAGCCGCAGCGGCCCGCCGGCATGGCGCAGCGCGGGATCGAAACAGGCGCGGATCAGTCCGAGCACCTTGGGCACCAGCAGCACGCCCATGGTGAACATGAACAGCGTGATCATGCGTTCGGCATCGAACAGCGGCCAGTCCGGAAACAACTGGAACGTTTGGGAAAAATAGTCGTGCTCGACGGTGGCGATCTGCGTGGTCAGCACCACGCCGGTCATGATCAGAGCCAACCACAGCGGTGACGACAGATAGCTCATCACGCCGATCAGCATGTGTACCCGGTTGGGCCAGCGCAGCCCTTTGGTGCCCACCACCGCCAGATGCTGCATGTTGCCCTGGGCCCAGCGGCGATCGCGCACCGCCATGTCCAGCAGCGTGGGCGGGCTTTCCTCCCAGGAACCGACCAGCTCGGGTGCCATGCGCACGCTCCAGCCGGCACGGCGCATCAGCGCGGCCTCGACGAAATCGTGCGACATGATTTCGCCGCCGAAGGGTTTGCGTCCCGGCAGCTGCGGCAGGCCCGCGGCGCTGGCAAAGGCGCGGATGCGAATGATGGCGTTGTGGCCCCAGTAGTTGCCGTCGTCGCCCTGCCAGGCGGTGATGCCACGTGCCACGATGGGGCCATAGACCGCACCGGCAAATTGCTGCATGCGCGCGAACAGCGTCTGCCCGCCGCACAGGTGCGGCAAGGTCTGCAGGATGCCGCACTGCGCATCGTCCTGCATTTCGGCGATCAGCGTGCGCAGCACGCTGGCCGACATCAAACTATCGGCGTCCAGCACCACCATGTAGTCGTAGCGCGCACCCCAGCGCGTGATGAAGTCCTGCACGTTGCCGGCTTTCTTGGCGCGGTTGAGCGGGCGCCGGCGATACCATACCTTGACGCGCCCCGCGAGCGCCTCGCGCAACGCATGCCAGGCGGTGGTCTCGCGGATCCACACCGCCGGGTCGGTGGTGTCGGAAATGACGAACAGTTCCACGTGCGACCCCAGCCCCTGCGCGGACAGCTCGCGTCCCATGGCATAGAGCGCGGCAAACGTGCGCGCGGGATCCTCGTTGTACACCGGCATCAGCAGCACCGTGCGGCTGTGCAGCGCAGCGTCCGGACGCAGGCGCACGCGGTCGCCGCCGCAGCACATCCCCGCCACCGCGCTGCAGGCGCCGACCGCGATCCAGCCGAAGGTAATGACGAACAGCACCAGCATCAGCCACTGCAATGCGGTGGCCTGATCCGGCGACACGATCAGATACATCTGCTGCGCGGCATAGGCCGTCAGCGCAAGCGCGCCGCCGAAGGTAATGAGGCGCGCGGCCACGGTGCGCAGGGACGCCGGTTTCAGGCTGCGCGGTGGCGCCTTCTTCAGATCCTGCGGCAGCATCTGCAACGGTGCTGGCGCCGGCGTGGAGGCATGTTTCAGCGAGTCCAACGATACAGCCATGTTTCACCCCACTGCTTGCCGTTGCTGGTCAAGGTCATGCGCAGTTCCGCCACTTTGGCGTCCTGCGGATCGAACTTCAGGTGTGTGCGATACATGCCGGTGGTTTCCAGCGTTTCGCCGCGTACGTCGGTGATGCGCCCGGCGCTGGTGGTAAAGCGTACCTGCAGATCCTCCGGAATGTGCGCGCCTTCGAAATCCACCACGAACTGACGCTCGGTTTCACTCGCCCGGTTGGACTTGGGCACCGCGCCTTCGCGCGTGTCCACCACGCGCCCTTCGCTGTCGGCGGCGCCCACCAGCCCGGGCAAGTCCCGGCCCCAGTGCATACGATAGGAATAGCTGCGCGCTTCGCCAGGCACCAGGGGCGCTTTCGGCTGCCAGTAGGCGACGATGTTGTCGTTCACCTCTTCGTCGCTTGGAATCTCCACCAGTTCGACGTGTCCCTCGCCCCACTCGCCGAGCGGTTCTATCCACAGCGAGGGGCGTTTTTCGTAACGGGCCTCGTTGTCCTCGAACGCGGTGAAGTCCTGGTGCCGCTGCATCAGGCCGAAGCCACGCGGGCTGGCATCGATGAACGCGGACGATTGCAGCGTTTGCGGGTTCGCCAGCGGACGCCAGATCCATTCGCCGTCGCGGTTCCACATCGACAGGCCTTCGGAATCGTGCACCGCCGGGCGGAAATCATCGAAACGGTTGTGGTTGGTGGCATCGAACAGGAACATCGAGGTCAACGGCGCAATGCCGAAATGCTCGAGCGACACCCGCGCGAACAAGGTGGCCTCGACGTCCATGGTGGTGGCGGTACCGGGGCGGATGCGGAAGGTATAGGCGCCGGTCACCGACTGGCTGTCGAGCAGCGCGTGCACCACCATCTCGGTGGCGCCCACCTCGGGACGTTCCAGCCAAAAATCCCGGAACACCGGAAATTCCTCGCCTTCCACCCGCGCGGTGTTTATGGCCAGGCCGCGCGCGGACAGACCGTAGAACTGGTCGCGTCCCAGGGAACGGAAATAGCTCGCGCCCTGGAACACCACGAACTCGTTGAGCGAATCCGGCGAGTTGATGGGATAGGCCAGCCGGAAGCCGGAAAAGCCTTCCGCCGGCACGTCGCGGTACTTCTCCGTGTCGGCGCTGAAGTACGAAAAGAAATCGGTGCTGAACGGCACTTCCCTGGAAACGCCGCCCACCACTTCATTGATGTGCACCGGGATGTTGAACAGAAAGCCCGGATGGTAGAACTCGGCGATGAAACTGCGGTCTTCCCGCCGCCAAAGCGCCTTGTTCGGATTGAATACCATGGTGCGGTATTCATCATAGGAAAGAGAGTTGAGCGGGCTGTCGGCCGCGATGCGCTGCGGCTGGTACGGCTGTGCCGCCAGCTGCCGTGCCTGGTCCACCAGCCACTGCCTGTCGAAGGGATGTTCCGCAGCGTTGTCGGCGGCGGGGGGCGACTCGTTTTCCGCGGCTTCGCCAAGCGAGAACTGCAGTGGTAGCACGGTCAACACCATTACTGCGATGGTCCAGAGGTTACGACTTTTCACCTTACTATCCTGGTCTTGCGGGTACTCGGGTTGAGGATGGGCTGTTGCGCCCAGCGGGAGGGATGCATATTCCTTGCCAGGTCAAGGCATTACACCGGGCAAGGCACCTGGGGCACCCACTCCTGTGGCACAGACGACAATATGGCACAAATCTGTCTTTTTTGTGGCAGGAAATTTGTGACACCGGTCTCGCCGTGCGCGTGTCGGTGACGGCGCGACACCCCCAGCCTTACAAGGTGGCTTGTAAGATTTTCAGAGTGGCATGCCCCTTCGCCATGCGGATTCCCTGCCTCGCCGGGCGCAGCAAAGGATGGGAACTTGCCACGCCCGCCACTAGAATTCTGTTTGATAAAGCTCTTGCTGAAACTCTTGATGAGTCCTCTGCCATTTTCATACCAGGACCGCGCCATGCTGCACGACCAACATTTCCAGACCCTGCGCCTGCAAGTGCTCGACACGCACATTCTGCTGCTCACCTTGCACCGCCCCGCCGTGCGCAATGCGCTCGACACGGTGATGACGCAGGAACTGCTCGGTATCTGGCAGGCACTGTACGTGAACAGCCACCCTTACCGGGTGGTGATCCTCACGGGGGGCAGCGACCCCAGCTTCTGCGCCGGCGCCGACCTGAAGGAACGTCATGGCCTCACGCCGGCCACCTGGCTGCGCCAGCACGCGGTACTCGAACAGATGATGCTGGCGATGCACGACTGCCCGCTGCCGCTGATCGCGGCGGTCAACGGCAGCGCCTATGGCGGCGGGCTGGAACTGGTGCTCAACTGCGATTTCGCCTACGGCTGCCCCGCCGCCCGCTTCGCCTTTCCCGAACCGCGGCTTGGCTTCATTCCCGGCGCCATGGGCACGCAGTGGCTGCCGCGCGCGGTCGGCCTGGCCCGCGCCAAGGAACTGTGCATGACCGGCGCCCCCTTCGACGCCGACCAGGCCCTGGCCTGGGGCGTGCTCAACCAGGTGGTGCCGGCCGAAACGCTGCAGGACACGGTGCTTGCGGTGGCCCGGCGCATCTGCGAAGCCTCCCCGCTTGCCATCCGCCAGGTGAAGCAGGCGCTCGACGCCACCCTGGCGCACGATCTCGTGAGCGGTTATCGCCGCGAAATCGAACTCTACAAACGCTGCATCGAAGCGCCCGACGCCCAGGAAGGCGTGCGCGCCTTTCACGAAAAGCGCACGCCGCGCTACGGAAATACTGAATAACCCCATGCCGGCGCATGCAGCCACGACTGAACCGTGGCTTTTTTGCCCGAAAGCGTGAACAATTTCCCCGTATCACAGCAGGCTTGACGCTAGGGTGAGTGTGCGGTCCGCCCTTGCCTTGCGGTATCGCCGCCACTTGAGGATCGCTCATGAACGACACGCCGCCCGGCAATCGCTCCACACCGCTGTTCGGCCGGCAGTCCGGAGCCTTCCCCATGGGCGAGGCACCGCCATTGCACCAGCAATTGGTGGAAGGCGCCGCCGACTGGCTGTGGCAGTGCAACCGCGACTACGTGTTCGACTACAGCAACCCCTGGGTGGAAAAACTGCTTGGCCATACCCCGAGCCAGTTGCGCGGACGTTCCCTGTTCGACCTGATGCATCCCGACGACGTCGCCGAAACCCGCCTCCAACTCGAAAGCCACTGGCTGCGTCGCCAGCCGCTGTTGCAGCTACGCTGCCGCTTCGTACACCGCAATGGCGACATCCTCCCATTCGACACCAACGCCATGCCCTTCAGCGACCGCTTCCAGCACACGCAAGGCTTTCATGCCGTCAGCCGCGTGGTGCAACGCGCAACCGCGTACGGCAACACCCCCGAGGACGCCTGAGGCCGGTCATCGCACCCAGGCCTCATCCCCTCCATGCGCAGCGTCATCCGCCGCCGTTCCACCCGTTGTCCGCAGTGCCAGCTCACGCTGCGCTGGTGCCTGTGCGACGCACTGCGCCCGCTGGAAACGCCGCTGGCGCTGGCCCTGCTCACCCACCCGCGCGAACGCTTCCGCCCCACCAGCAGCGGCAATCTCATCCCACGCGTGTTCCCCGCCTGCCGGCAGCAACAATGGGACACCCGCCAGCCGCCGCGGCCCGAGGAACTGCTGGTGCAGGAGCGTGAATGCTGGATACTGCACCCGCTGGGCCAACCGCTGCCCACCGTTCCACCCGACCCCGCCACCCTGCAAGTGCTGCTGCTCGACGGCGCCTGGACCGAAGCCGCCACCCTCGCGCGCGGCGTCAAGCACTGGGGGCGCCTCGTCAGCCTGCCGCTCAGCGGCGAAAGCCGCTTCTGGCTCCGCGCCAAGCACGAAGCCGAACGCTTCAGCACCGCCGAAGCCTTGATGTATCTGCTGAATTATCTGGGCTTGCACTCGGAAGCGCGCGAACTACAGGCGCAATTCGAACTGTTGGTCTATGCCGCACTGCGCGCCCGCGGCCGCACCGACCTGGCGACCAGCTTTCTGGAAGGATCGATTCTGCTGGAGGCCATGCCCGACACACTGGCGCGTCTGCAAGCCAAACGGCCACGACAAGGAGAAGAAGGCTATCCGGGCTGATCAATCCGCCAAATAAGAGCAGCAATAGTCGGTAAGCTGGCTCACCTTGAGCTTGAAGCTGGCATTGGCCGGCACGTGGAATTCCGTCCCGCCACTGTAGTGGCGCCAATCACTTTCACCCGGCAGCAGCACGTCCAGTTCTCCCGCCAGGATCTCCATGCGCTCCGCCTGCGCGGTGCCGAACTCATACTCGCCCGGCTGCATCAACCCAAGCGTCTTCCGGCTACCATCCGCAAACAGCACCGTACGACTCGTTACCTTGCCATCGAAATACACATTGGCCGCTTTCACGACGCTGACATTGTCGAACTGGGACATGGTTGGCTCCACCACCGATTGAGGCGCGCAAGATACGCAGCGCCACCAGCCACGGTCAAGACTCAGAACACCGAGCGCCCCGTCATCAGCGTCAGATACTCCAGCGCCGCCCCACCCGCCAGCGAATTGCCCGAAGGATCCAGCTCCGGCGACCACACCGCCACCGCGTACTCTCCCGGCAACACCGCCACGATCCCCCCGCCTACCCCGCTCTTCGCCGGCAGGCCCACGCGATAGGCAAATTCCCCCACCGCGTCGTACAGACCGCAGGTCAGCATCAGCGCATTGATGCGCTTCACCTGCGAAGCGGTGAGCAGACTCTCGTTCAGGCTCGGCGAATGCCCGCCATTGGCCAGGTGCAGCGTGGCGCGCGCCAGCTCGCTGCAACTGAGCGCCAGCGCACATTGATGGAAATACAGATCCAGCACCGCCTCCACCTCATTGTGCAGATTGGCGTTGCCCTTGAGAAAGTTGGCGAGCGAACGGTTGATGAAGCCGGTTTCGTGCTCGGAGCGCGCCACTTCCTCATCAAAGCCAATTTCCGGATTGCCGGTGAGCACGCGCAGGTAGTCGAGCAGCGCCTGCTTGGGATCGTGCAGGTGGCTGAGCAGGATGTCGCACAGCACGATGGCGCCGGCGTTGATGAAAGGGTTGCGTGGAATGCCCTGCTCGTACTCCAGCTGCACCAGCGAATTGAAGCGATTGCCCGACGGCTCGCGCCCCACCCGCCGCCACAGCTCCTCGCCCAGCATGTTCATGGCCAGCGACAGCGTGAACACCTTGGAAATGCTCTGGATCGAAAAGCGCTCCTCGCTGTCGCCCACGCAATGTACGCGGCCATCGAGCGTATGCAGGCTCACGCCGAACTTCTGCGCCGGCACCCGCGCCAGTGCCGGAATGTAGCTTGCCACCTTGCCCTTGCCGTGCAAATCGCTGACGTAATCCGGCAGCGCCTGCAATATTTGCTCGAAACTCATGCTATGCGCAGCCGCCTTTCAAACCGATGAGTACAGATAATCGCGACTGGTCGGCACCGCGCCATGCCCATGCGCCAGCTGCAACTGATACACCACCAGGTCCGAATGACGGAACGACGCCTCGCAGGCCGCCAGGTAGAATTCCCACATGCGGCAGAAGGCCTCACCCTTTTCCTGCACGGTCTCGTTGCGGTGCGCCTGGAAGCGTTCGTACCAGTGATGCAGGGTATCGGCGTAATGCAGGCGCCACACCTCCACGTCGCAAAGCTGCAGACGGCTTTTTTCCACCGCCGTGGTGATCTGCGACAGCGCCGGCGTGCTGCCGCCGGGGAAGATGTATTTGCGGATCCAGGCATTGGTGAGCCCGGGCGGACCGGAACGGCCGATGGTGTGGATCAGCGCCACGCCATGCGGCGCCAGCAGTTGGCGCACCTTGTCGAAATACACGCGATAATAAGGCTGCCCTACGTGCTCGAACATGCCCACGCTGACGATGCGATCGTAGCGGCCCTGGTGTTCCCGGTAATCCGCCAGCTCGAAACGCACGCGGTTGGCGCCACGCCGCTCTTTCTCACGCTGGGCCGCCGCCAGTTGCTCGCGCGACAGCGTGATGCCCACCACCTCGCAGTCGTATTCCTGCGCCAGGAAAAACGCCATGCTGCCCCAGCCGCAGCCGATGTCGAGAATGCGCTCGCCGGGCTGGATCAGCAGCTTGCGCGCAATATGGCGCGCCTTGGCCTGCTGCGCCTCTTCCAGCGTCATGCCCGCTTCGGGGAAATAGGCGCAGGAATAAAACATTTCCTTGTCGAGGCAGCGGCGGAACACCGCTTCGGGCACGTCGTAGTGCGCCGCCACGTTGCGGTAGCTCTGGCGGATGCGGTTGAACTGTTGGCCGGCCCGGGCCAGGGGTTCGAGCCAGCGCTGCCTGGAGCCCGCCGGCGCGAAATTGCAGCGCAGCAGTTCGAGCAGGTTGTGCAGGCCCACCTTGCCGGCATCCCAGCCGCCCTGCATGTAGGTTTCGCCCATCTCGAATTCCCAGTCGCGCAGAATGCGGCGCACGGTGGCGTCGTCGCGCAGGTGCCATTCGGCTTCGGGTTGGTCGTGTCCAAAGGTACGGGAAGACCCATCGGGCAGGCGCAGGTGCAGGGTACCCTGTTTGATTTGGCGTTCCAGCAGCGACAACAACATCATCGCATCAGCTCCTCATATTTAGGGGAGCGCACACGGCGGAAGTCGGCACAAGGCCAGGCCTCCAATCCGATGAGGCTCCGGTTTGTTATGAAACTGACGACCCGCCGACCCAAGGCCGGGCGGCGGGTTCACGGCTATTGTGCAGATTCTACGCCCGCTGGCAAAACCGGGCACGGTGAAAAGGGGGAAAAGAGGGAAAGTGGGCTATTTTGGGCTGAACCGTATGGAGAGTTTGGTAACGGCCTGGGTTGGGTTGAGTGGCCCGCATCCAATCTGTTGCAGTCACTTGGCCGGATAGGCCTTCGGGGGTACGCTGCAAGCACGTCCATGTGGCGCTCGGCTCCGGGCCATCCCTGGCCCTACGACGCCCCCCGAAGGCCTATCCGGCCAAGTGACTGCGAGCCATCGGGATCGAGTTACGCACAACATCCTTAGTTTTAGTTCCATTTCCTGACTGCTTTCTGATGCGGAACACTGACGCCTGACGCTAGCCTCTGTCGTCCCTGTTGCCCAGCCAGGGGCGTCGTAGGGCCAGGGATGGCCCGGAGCCGAGCGCCACATGGACGTGCTTGCAGCGTACCCTGGCTGGGCAACAGGGACGACAGAGGCGCAACGCCATCGATGCGGGCCAGTAATCAACCCCAAGGATGCAGGTTACGAAAAAAGTAACCCGAAGCCCTTCCTAATTTATTTGTTGAACATATTCCCCAACCCATCCCGCAACGACTGCCACAGGCCACCTTGATCGTGGTGCGACGCGCGTGCCTGCTGTTGCTGATGGGTTTGCCCCTGCGCATTGCCGTGACGCGGCGCATTGTTGCCCTGGGGCTTGCCGCCGCGGTGACGCGACTGGCCGGGTTGGGACTTGTCCTGGCCGGCGTGTGGGCGACGTCCACGGCGGGCGTTCTGTTGCATTTCGCTCAGCCACTGCGGCTGGCTTTCGTTGGAATCCGGCTGTCCCGACCGTCCACGACGCGAGCCCTGCCCGTTGCCTTGCCGGCCCGGCTGGCCCTGGCGTGTGTTCTGTTCACTGCCCTGGCGGGGCTGATCGCCGCGTGCCTGCTGGGCATTGCCTTGGCGGCGCTGTCCGCGCGGGGCATCGCCCTGACGCGCTTCCCCTTGACGGGAATTGCCCGGGCGGGACTGTTGCGCGGCGCCCTGCTGGCGCGGCTGGCCCTGGCGGGGTTGTCCGGTGGATGCATTGGGGCGGCCGCCGCCGCGGCGCGAGCGGCCACCGTTCGATGACGAACGTTCCACTTCGCGCTCATCGTCTTCCTGTTCGGTTTCGGAGGTGGCGCGGCGTTCGGGCAGGCTGGCGAGATCCACCTCGCGCAGCGGGATGCGGCGTTTGATCAGGCGTTCGATGTCGCGCAGCAGTTTTTCGTCTTCCTCGCTCACCAGCGACAGTGCCATGCCGGTGGCGCCGGCACGGCCGGTTCTGCCGATGCGATGCACGTAATCTTCCGGCACCTGCGGCAAATCATAGTTGACCACCAATGCCAGTTGGTCGATGTCCAGTCCGCGTGCAGCGATGTCGGTGGCCACCAGTACCTGCACGGCGCCGCTCTTGAAATCGGCCAGGGCCTTGGTGCGCTGGTTCTGGCTTTTGTTGCCATGGATGGCGGCGGCGCGCACGTCGTAGCCCGCCAGTTTTTTCACCAGGTTGTTGGCGCCATGCTTGGTGCGGCTGAACACCAGCACCTGGTCGGCGGTTTCCTGCAGCAGCTTGCCGAGCAGCGGCAGCTTGTGGCCTTTATCCACCCGGTACACCCCCTGGGTGATCGCTTCCACGGTGGAATTGCGCGGCGCCACGTCGATTTCCAGCGCGTCCACGCACAGGCCTTTGGCAAGCGCGCGGATTTCCGGCGAGAAGGTGGCGGAGAACAGCAGGTTCTGGCGCTTTTTCGGCAGCAGCGCCAGCACTTTGCGGATGTCGCGGATGAAGCCCATGTCCAGCATGCGGTCGGCTTCGTCGAGCACCAGGATTTCCACCGCGTCGAAACGCAGCGCGCGCTGCTGGTGGAGGTCGAGCAAACGGCCCGGCGTGGCCACCAGCAGTTCGCAGCCGCGCCGCAGCGCGTCGATCTGCGGCCTGATGTTGACGCCGCCGAACACCACCACCGAACGCAGTTGCTCGTGCTTGCCGTAGACCTCGATGCTTTCCTGTATCTGCGCCGCCAGCTCGCGCGTGGGCGTCAGGATCAGCGCGCGCGTCGTCAGGGCGGCGGCTTTTGGCTTGCCCGCCAGACGCTGCAGTATGGGCAGGGTGAAACCTGCGGTCTTGCCGGTGCCCGTCTGGGCGGCGGCCATGACGTCGCGTCCTTCCAGCACGGCGGGAATGGCCTGGCGCTGGATCGGCGTGGGGATGGTATAGCCGGTATCGCTCACGGCCTCGAGCAGGGAGGGCGACAAGCCCAATTCGTTGAAACTCATGTGTA
>DATMFX010000063.1:0-3170 GCA_035555995.1 Hyphomicrobiales bacterium
GCCGGGGCGCACGCAGCTGCTGAACTATTTTGGCTTGGGCGAACAGCGTTTTCTGGTGGACCTGCCGGGCTTCGGCTACGCCAAGGTGCCGCCGGCAATGAAGCGCAAATGGCAGCAGGAACTGGAGCGCTACCTGCAGCGGCGCGAGGTGCTGCGCGGGCTGGTGCTGCTGGTGGACATCCGCCATCCGCTCAAGGAACTCGACGCCACCATCGTGACCTGGTGCCGCCAGGCGCAGATGCCGCTGCACGTGCTGCTCACCAAGGCCGACAAGCTCAAGTACGGAGCGGCCCGCAGCGCCCTGCTGCAGATGGACAAAGCGCTGCATTCGCCGCTGGTGAGCGTGCAGCTGTTTTCGGCGATGGACGGCACCGGCGTGGATGAATTGCGGGCGCGGCTGGATGGTTGGCTGTTGGGGGAAGAGGAAGCCGGGTGCCCCTGAAAGCGACCGTGGGGGTCCCACCCCAAAAACTGTAAAAACAGGAAGGAATAAATTCAGGGGCCGGAAAAGATGCGGGCCCTGACCGTAGGAGAAGACAGTCAGGGCCCGGCGCCTCCTGAGATCTCAGGAGATATCTCTCAAACAGCAGCCTGGGAAAATCGGGGAGAAAACCAGTCTGCTGTAGTCATAGACCCTGCACCCTGCCCGAAGTTCAACCCGATTGTAGATTTTTTTGCATTGTACTCGTACGCACGGCGGCACAGTTTTTAACCAACCATCCTGTACCGCCGAGCGCCAAACCCGTGAAGGCGCACGCGCAGCCGAGCACCGCGATGCGCCGCCACAGAGATCATGCAGCGCCTCCCTAATGCGCTTCGTCCCAGCTGTACCCCTGTCCCATGTCCACCACCAGCGGCACGCGCAGCGCGGCAGCCGACACCATGCGGAAACGCACGCCGGTCTTGAGCGCGTCGAGATCGTCCGGGGCCACTTCAAACACCAGTTCGTCGTGTACCTGCAGCACCAGGCGGGCGTCCAGTCCGGCCACCTTGAGCCATTGGTCGATGTCCACCATGGCCTGCTTGATGATGTCGGCGGCGGTGCCCTGCATGGGCGCGTTGATGGCGGTGCGCTCGGCGGCCTTGCGCAGCGCCGGGTTGCGCGCCTTGATGTCGGGCAGGTACAGGCGGCGGCCGAACAGCGTTTCCACGTAGCCCTGTTCATTCGCCAGCGCGCGGGTGTTGTCCATGTAGTCGCGCACGCCGGGATAGCGGAGAAAGTAGCGGTCCACGTAGTCCTGCGCCTCGCCGCGGCCGATGCCGAGCTGGTTGCCCAGACCGAAGGCGGACATGCCGTAGATGAGGCCGAAGTTGATGGCCTTGGCGCTGCGGCGCTGATCGCCGCTTACCTGGTCCAGCGGCAGTCCGAAGATTTCCGCGGCGGTGGCGCGGTGCACGTCCAGCCCTTCGGCAAAGGCGCGCACCAGGCCGGGGTCGCCCGACAGATGCGCCATGATGCGCAGTTCCACCTGTGAATAATCCGCCGCCAGCAACAGTTTGTCCGGCGCCGGGATGAACGCGGTGCGGATGCGGCGGCCTTCCTCGGTGCGGATCGGAATGTTCTGCAGGTTCGGTTCGGTGGAGGACAGACGTCCGGTGGCGGCCACCGCCTGCTGGAAGGTGCTGTGGATGCGGCCGGTATCGGGCTGGATGTCGAGCGGCAGTTTGTCGGTGTAGGTGCTCTTGAGCTTGCTCAGCCCGCGGTGTTCCAGGATCACGCGCGGCAGTTCGTAGTTGCGTGAGAGTTCCTGCAGCACGGGTTCGGCGGTGGAGGGCTGGCCCTTGTCGGTCTTGGAGATCACCGGGTACTGCAGTTTTTCAAAGAAGATTTTCTGCAGCTGTGCCGGCGACCCCAGGTTGAACGCTTCGCCGGCAAGTTCATGTGCCTGGCTTTCCAACTCCTGGAGGCGTACCGCCAGCTCCTGGCTCTGTTTGGCCAGCACTTCCACGTTGACGCGAATGCCGGCGGCTTCCATGCGGGTGAGCACTGGCAGGAGCGCAATTTCGAAATAGCGGTACACCTGCGCCAGCTCGCCCGTCTGCTGCAATTGCGCGCTCAGGAGCCCCTGCAGGCGCCAGCAGTAATCGGCGCACTTGCCCGACCAGGCGGCGGCATCGGTCACCGCCAGCTGCGCGAAGCCGAGCTTGTTGCGGCCCTTGCCGAGCAGTTCCTCGCGCGAGGGCAGGGTGAGGCCGAGAAAATTGTCGGCGAGCCGATCCAGCGTATGTTTGTACGCCACCGAATCGAGCACGTAGGACTGCAGCATGGTGTCAAAGCGGCGCCCGCGCAGCATCACGCCATGGCGGCGCAGGATGTGCGAGGCAAACTTGAGGTCGTGGCCGGTCTTGAACAGACTCTGGTTTTCCAGGTGCGGCCGCAGTACTCCCATCACGTCACTGCTGGCCAGTTGTTCGCCGCCGCCGAGCAGGTCGTGGCCAAGCGGGATGTACCAGGCTTCGCCGCCTTTCCAGCACAGCGACAGGCCGATCAGGGCGGCCTGCATGAAATGCGCGCCGTCGGTTTCCACCGTCAATGCCACGCTGCGCTGATCCGCCAGTTGCCTGCCGAGCGCGGCGAGCGCCTGGGCATCGGCGACGATAGTGACCTGGGTTTCCGCCGGCAGCGCCCTGGCGGCCTGCGCGGCGGCATCCGCGTCATCCTGCGCCTGCGCCGGTTCCTGGGCATCGGACGCGGCGGGCGCCACGCCGAGCTCTTCCAGTTCGCGGATCCAGCTCTTGAATTCCAGTTCCTGGAACAGGCGCAGCAGTTCCGGCTGGTCCGGCGGCTGCGCTCTCAGGTCGGTGGGGCCGAATTCCAGCGTCACGTCCAGCTTGATGGTGGCCAGACGCACCGAAAGCTCCAGCAGTGTCAGATTGGCGCGCAGGTTCTCGCCGGCCTTGCCCTTTATCTCATCGGCACGGGCGATCAGCTCGCGCGCCGAACCGTATTCCTGCAGCCATTTCACCGCCGTCTTGGGGCCCACGCCGGGAATGCCGGGGATATTGTCGATCTTGTCGCCCATCAGTCCCAGGTAGTCGACGATGCAGGCGGGCGGCAGGCCGAACTTGGCCTCCACGCCCGCCACGTCGAGCCGTTCGTTGGTCATGGTGTTGAGCAGCGTGACGTGTTCGTTCACCAGCTGCGCCATGTCCTTGTCGCCGGTGGAGAT
>DATMFX010000064.1:0-5811 GCA_035555995.1 Hyphomicrobiales bacterium
CCCGATCCGCGCTACGTCAAATGGATCAATCCCGCGCTGCGCCCCGGCGAACGCCGCGACATCCTGGTCACCCTGCCGGAAGGCGGCGGCATCTGGGCACTGGACCGCAACGACGGCGAATTCCTCTGGGCCTCGCCGTTCCCCTACGACGCCCCCGAATTCTGGCTGGACCACATCGACGTGGAAGACGGCCGCGTCCACCTCAAGGAGAACCTGGTATTCAAGGCACCAGGCGAACGCAAGATCATCTGTTTCTGGAACACCCGCAGCTATTGGCCCACCGCCTACAATCCCGCCACCAATTCCCTCTATACCTCCTACATCGACGCCTGCCGCGACCTACGCACCGCCAGCGCCGACGATGCCGGCGACTGGCACGTGGTACCACGCCCCGGCGGCGATCCCGCGGCACTGACCGGCCTCGCCAAGATCGACCTCGGCACCGGCGAAATTCTGCGTTTCGACACGGGCAGGGCACCCAGCAATGGCGCCATGCTGACCACCGCCGGCAACCTGGTGTTCCACGGCGACATGAACCGCCGCTTCAAAGCTTTTGATGCGGAAAGTGGCGAACAATTATGGGAAACGATTCTTGGCGGCAACGTGTCGGTGAGCACAATCACCTATGCAGTGGATGGCAAGCAGTATGTGGCGGTCATGACCGGCGAGAACCTGAAGTTCACCGAACTGCTTGAGTTGGTGCCGGAGCTTGGCACGCCGCGCGGACACAACGCGCTTTATGTGTTTGCGTTGCCGTGATTTCCTGATTCGTATTGAATCTATTTCTACTTTTCTGGCTATTCGTAAGTGGCCCGCATCGAATCTGTTGCAGTCACTTGGCCGGATTGGCTATCGGGGGCACGCTACAAGCACATCCCTGTGCGCTCGGTGATGGCCCGGCAAGCCGGTCCAGCCACTCGGCATAGCCGAGTGTCGTTCCACCAGGCACAGCGCGCTGCGCTGTAAGCGCCTGGCTCCACCCCTGGCCATCAACGTCCCCCGATAGCCAATCCGGCCAAGCGACTGCAAGCCATCGGCATCGAGTTACGCACGGCATCCTTAGTTTGGCTTTCCGATTAGCATTCTGGTGCGAAACACTGAAGTTCAGGGCAAGCCTCTGTCGTCCCTTTTGACCATCCAGGGGCGTTGATGGCCAGGGATGGCCATCACCGAGCGCACATGGATGTGCTTGTAGCGTCCCCTGGATGGTCAAAAGGGACGACAGAGGCTAGCGATATCGATGCGGACCACTTACCAAAAGATGCAAGCCAAACCCACAAGCACAACAGAATGGAAACGGGCCAGTTACGGAGCAGAAGGCTCCACAAACCGGGATTTATCGATCTGATACTTTTTGATCAATTTCCCCAGGCAGCGCCGCTCCTTCCCGGCAAGTCGAGCCGCCTCGCTCACATTCCCCGCCGTCAACGCCAGCAGACTCTGCAGATAGCTCGTTTCGAAGCGGCTGATCGCTTCTTCCTTCGCCGCCTGAAACGTCGGTGGCCCGCTTTTCAAGCGCTCCGCCTGCGTCCGCGCATCATTCACCCGCAGGGTGGACGCACCCCCCATGATCTGCTCGCCATTGGCCAGCAAAAACTCACGCAGCAACACGTTCTCCAATTCCCGCACGTTACCGGGCCAACTACGCCCCTGCAGCCGCAACAAAAAGGACGGATGGATGCGGGTGGGGCCGCTGCCGTACTGGCCCAGGTATTTCCGGACCAGATAGTCCGCAATCACCTCGATGTCGTCGGGACGCTCGCGCAGGGGCGGCATGCGCACGTAGAGCACGTTCAGGCGAAAGTAGAGATCTTCGCGGAATTCCTTGTGTCGCACCCGCGCGGCAAGATCGGCGTTGGTGGCGGCCACCACGCGCACGTTGCTCTGCAGAGTGTGGTTGCCGCCGAGGGGGCGGTATTCGCCGGTTTGCAGGAAGCGCAGCAGGGCGGCTTGCGCTCTGGGCGAGAGGCTGTCCACTTCGTCGAGGAACAGGGTGCCATTGTTGGCCAGGGCCACCAGTCCGCTCTGGCGCTGCTTGGCGTCGGTGAAGGCGCCTTTTTCGTAACCGAACAGTTCGCTTTCCAGCAGGGTATCGGGAATCGCGCCGCAGTTGATCGGCACGAAGGCGCTGTCCTGGCGTTTGCCGAAGTAATGAATGGCACGGGCGGCGTTTTCCTTGCCGGTGCCGGTTTCGCCTTCGATCAGCACTGGAGCGTCGCATTTTGCCGTTTGCTTGATCAGCAGCAGCGTGTCGGTGAAAGCCTGGGAATTGCCACGCAGGTTCAGCGCGGCGAATTCCTCCAGCAGCGGCTGGCGCTGCGCGACATCAAAGGGTTGCGCCGTTTCCAGGTGTTGCTTGCGCAGCAGCGCCAGGCGCAGCTTGAGTTCGCGCGAGCTGCTGGGGAAGAAAATGAAATCGCTGAACTGCAGCGCGAGGTCATGGTGGATGGTGGTCGGCGGGGTGCAGAAAAAACAGATGCGTATCGGGTATTTGCTGAAGTGGGCCGCCGCCCCGAGGACCTGGCACAAGGTGTTCTGGTCGATGCTGTCGTCGCAGAACACCACCAGGGTTTCAGCGCCGCTGGGGGTAGGTGTTTCGCCGAGCGCGTCCAGACCAAGCCGGTTGATCTTCCAGTCGGGATCCAACTGTAGCGACGCAAAGCAGGCGCCGGCCTTGGCTCCATAGATCACGACGTCCAGACGATTCATAAAGCGGGTCCTTCTCACTGCTTATTATTGGCGGGCGTTGTTGTTTTATGTCCCCCCGGGGCATGGGGTGGCGCTCTGGAACAAGCGCAAACCCGCCGGATGCTATGTCACGGCCCAGGCATTTTCTGCACCGAATCACGCACTCTGCTCATCTTGCCCGTGGTGTTTCACTTGCTTTTGCACGACTGGGTGAATGGGTCGCGGGTGGGTGAAAAATAACCCACTCCGCGCGGCGCGCAAATTGTCATACGGCACGGCCACTTGGGTTTTTTTCACACCGCCCGCGTACCGGCAGGGTGGGTGAAGGAATGCCCAGTCAGGTTTGTCTTTGGTGTTAATTCCATACAAATCATTCAGTTAGTTTTTGGCTTTCACTGGCATGGGGCTTGCTATACGGCAATTGCTACAAGGGGCTTGCTAAGAGTGGCTGCCGATACAGGAATTACGTACTGGTCGCGGTATCGATTTCATGATCAAGAACAAGCAAGCCGGCACGAAGCCGGATGCCGGCTCAGGCCTGGATGGCGACGCGCTGAAAGTGGCCGACGAAATTTCCGGCTACCTGGCGCAGCGGGACGGCGCGGCGGATACCTTCCAGGGATTGGTGAGCTGGTGGCTGTTTCGCCAGCGCCTGGTGGATGCCGAACACAAGGTGCGGCTGGCGGTGGAGTACCTGTGCGAACGCGGCGTGATACGCAAGCACGCGCTCGCCGACGGCTCCGTGCTGTACATGGCGGCGCCGAAGGCGGCAAACGCAGAGGCGCAGCTCGCGGAGCCGCGGGGGCAGGGAATGCTGAAGATAGAACATTCCAAGAGACGATAGTCAGGTGGCGAACTATACCGCGGTCAATGGCGTGCTGCTGGCGCTGGAGAGCTTCTTCAACAGCCGCATGCCGAGCGAACTCAGCGAAGGGCCGGTGAATGCGCGCGTGGCCCTGCTCGGCAGCGCCGACATCACCAAACCGATTTCCGGCAACGCGCTTGGCCTTTACCTGCACCGCATCTCCATCGACCCGCACGGGCGCAGCCGCCATTTTCCGGCGCAAGGCACGCAAAAGGGCGAGGCGCCGGCCGGCGAACTGCCGCTCAACCTGCACTTCCTGCTGATCGCCGCCGCCAGCAGCGCCACGATCGAAGCCAACCTGATGGCGTGGGCGATGGTGGAACTGGCCAACGAATCCAAGCTGGACATTTCGCACATGGCGGAAACCGACCAGGGCTGGACGCAGCGCGAAGTACTCACCATCACGCCTGAAGACATGTCCACCGAGGATCTGATGCGCATCTGGGACGTGTTCAAGACCCAATACACCAGCACCGTGCCGTACTGCATCAAGACCGTGCGCCTGCGGCTCAAGCAGCCGCAGACCCTGGGGCCGCCCGTGCGTACCCGCGTGTTCCCCACCGGCATCGCGGAGGCTTGAGGCATGGCGGAAACGGATGCGGATGAAGACGTTCTGGAATATGCCGACGCCACGCGGGTGCGCGTGCTGGAAACCAACGTCCTGCACGTCGACGACGTGGTGTATTGGCTGGACGGTGCGTCCGCCGCGAGCGAGGCGGACATGAATCGTATCGATCGGCGTCTGAGCGTGCGCCTCGACGCCGCGCCGCGCGATCTGCGCATGGTGCACAGACCAGGGCAGCTGGCGCTTTGGCGCCGGCCGCAGGACGGCATGATCGCGGGGCAGGCAACGCCGGAACAAGTGGCGCAGGCGCCCGTTCCGCCCTTCGTGCTGGAAGGCACCGTGAGCGATGCCACCGGGCATTTCAATCCCGCGCGCTTCGCGCTCACGCTCGGCGCGGGAGACGGGGTGGCGGTGGTGCTGTATCCCACGCCGCTCGGCGTGGCGCTGAGCGGTAGCGGCGGCGTGATCGGCAGCCTGCGTTTTGCCGGCTCCAATGCGCCTGCCGCCTGGGCGCTGCTGGAACTGGAAGTGGAGCTGTCTGCGGCGGAAACGCAGTTGTATCGGGCGCAGGCGGATCGCCGTGGAGATTTCGCCCTGGCGCTGAACCGTCTGCCGCCGCTGCCGCAGAGCGCAACCGAATATCCGGCGCTGCTGCGGGTGCGGGCAATCGAGACTGCCATGCCGGACAGCGCGCCCGATACCGACGCCTTCGTCGAGCAGGAACTGGAAGCCAACGCGGCGGCGGATTTTTCCACGCAATTCGCGATGGCGGTGCGCCCGGGCGAGATCAGGCGCATCCAATCGTTCGATAAACCTTATGTAGCGGTGCAACCCGCCTAACGGCGCACAGAGGAGGAGGTCATGCCTGAGTATCTAGCTCCAGGTGTTTTTGTTGAAGAAGTGAGTTTTCGCGGTAAGTCCATCGAGGGCGTCGGCACCAGCGTGGCGGGTCTGGTGGGCCCCACGCGTACCGGGCCACTGCGTGGCAAGCCGGAACTATTGACCAGCTTCGCGGATTTCGTGCGCATCTATGGCGACGCGAACGATCTGGTGCTTGGCGGCACGGCGGTGCTCAACCACACCGCCATTGCGGCCAAGGCCTTTTTCGACGGCGGCGGCAGCAAGCTCTACGTGGCGCGCACCGCGGGCGACGTCAACAGCACCGACGCCTACAGCGCCGGCAGCTCGGCGCAGATTGCCTCCAGTACCGATGCCAACGGCGCCATTGCCTTCACCAGCCGTTTTCCGGGAGAAGCCGGCAACTACACGCTGGAACTGCGCTGGCGCGATGCTGAAAACCTGCTCAAATTCGAAACGCTGGGTTATCCGGACGATGGCGAGGAAGTGTTCCTGAGCGCCACCGGCCTGGGCAGCACGGTGCGTGATGAAGACATTGCCGACCGCGTGCCGAACGAGCGTTTCCCGCTGAGCTTCCGCGGCATCGTGCGGCGCGAAGGCGACGACTTCGTGATCGTGAACAACCTGTGCGAAATCACCGCGGCGGATGACGAAGCCACCACGAGCGCGGATTTCCGCCCCAGCGGCGCCGAGGCCGATGCCGAAGGCGTGCTGCTTGGCGAAGCCCTGGTGAATGGTGCCACCACCACGATCAGCTTCGTGCGCGTGAGCGCCAGAACGCCCGCCAACGGTGCGCTGGCGGCGAGCACGCCGGCGGTGCTGCGCTTCAATGGCG
>DATMFX010000065.1:0-14086 GCA_035555995.1 Hyphomicrobiales bacterium
GGAGCGGCGCGATTTCTTCACGCGCGACTCCGACATCTTCCAGTTTGGCCGCATCGGCAATGGCGTGATCTTCGGCCAGGAAGGCAACGATGCCGTGCCGAGTTCCGCGGAGCAGAACGGCCGCCCGTTCTTTTCCCGCAACATCGGCCTGAGCCCCACCGGGGCGCCGGTGGACCTGAATATCGGCACCAAGGTCAGCGGACGCGTGGGCGATTGGAACGTGGGCGCACTGGTGGTGAACCAGGGCGACGATCCCGCCACCGGCGTGGATTCGCAAACGGTGTTCGTGGGCCGCGCCGCGCTCAACGTGATGGAAGAATCGCAGGTGGGCGTCATCGCCACCTCGGGCGATCCGCGCGCGGGTCTCGACAACACGCTGGTGGGCGCCGACTTCCGCTATCGCAACTCGCGCCTGCCCGGCGGCAGGGTGCTGGAAAGCGAAGTCTGGTACCAGCAATCGGACAGCGAAGGGCTGTCCGGCGACGATGCCGCCTGGGGCCTTGGCATCAGTGCGCCGAACTCCAACGGCTGGCGCGGCGCCTACAACTACAAGCGCATCGAGGACAACTTCAATCCCGGGCTCGGTTTCGTCAACCAGCGCGGCATCGAGGACCATGCGCTCGATTTCGGCTATCGGCATTTCCTGGCGCCGGGCGGCACGGTGCGCTCGGTGTACGGCGGCGTCGACGGCTATCGCAACAGCGATCTCGATACCGGGCAACTGATTTCGGAAATCGTCGATGCCCGCGTGAACGCCAGCAACAATACCGCCGACACGGTGTCGCTGAGCGTAATCCGCCAGCGCGAGGTGCTCACGCGCAACTTCGTCATCTACCGCGCGTCCGACGGCAGTCGCAACATCGTGATTCCGCCGGGCGACTACGAATTCACCAAGGGCGCCGCCAGCCTGAGCTTCGGCGGCCAGCGCACGCTGTCGGGCAGCATCAGCGTGGAAAAGGGCGACTACTATGACGGCGAAAGCTTCCAGCGCCGCGTCAGTTCCACCTGGCAGCCCTGGCCGGGCTACAGCTTTACCCTGAGCTACACCGAAAACGCCATCGAACTGCCGCAGGGCAACTTCACCGTGCGTCAGCCGTCATTCTCGTCGCTGATCAATTTCACGCCGGACATCACCTGGTCCAACCGGGTTCAGTACGACAACGTTTCCGAAGTGCTTGGCTTCAACAGCCGCCTGTACTGGATTCCGGAACCGGGGCGCGAAGCGTATCTGGTGCTGAACTGGGGCATGGTGGACCTGGACAAGGACAACGACTTCATTTCCACCAACAACGATGTCACGGTGAAATATAACTACACTTTTCGGTTCTAGTGTCCTGAGTTGCGCTTTCGCCTCATTTTCAGCGTGGGACCACGATGTTCCACTGGACGGATGCCCTTAGAGGACGTGTGATCGATGTTTTGTAGTCGCAGGATCGTGATGCTTGCGTGCGGCGTTTGCTGTGTCGCCGCCGCGCAGGCCCAACCGGTACAACCCCAACTGCGCAGCAAGGAAGTACGCGCCGTGCGCGTTGCCACCGCGCCCGTCATCGACGGCGTGCTCGACGAAGCAGTGTGGCAACAGGCGGAGCCGATCACCGACTTTCATCAGATACGTCCGGGCGACGGCACCGCACCGTCCGAAGACACCACGGTCTACATCGTCTACACCGAGGACGCGCTTTACATCGCCGCGGTGATGAACGACAGCGAGCCGGACAGGATCGCCGCGCCCACCATCCGCCACGGCCAGGGACTGGGGCCGGACGACCGCCTGGTGATCATCCTCGATCCCTTCAACACGCGCCGCACCGGCTACCGTTTCGAAACCAACCTCAACGCGGTGCGCCACGACGCGCTGTACCAGAACATCAGTTCCTTCTCCGCCGACTGGAATACGATCTGGGATGTGCGCTCCACCCGCTTCGAAAACGGCTGGATCGCGGAAATCGAAATTCCGTTCAAGTCGCTGCCGTTCGATCCCGCCACCGAGGCCTGGGGCTTCAACTTCGGCCGCGGCATCCGCCGGCGCGGCGAGGAAATGGCCTGGGTGTCGTACAACCGCACCTACAACCCGAGCATCAGCGGCACCATGACCGGCATCAGCGGCATCAGCCAGGGCGCTGGATTGGACGTGGTGCCGTCGTTCTCGGTAACGCAGCATCGCGATTTCGCCACCGACAGCACCCATTACGAAGAGCAGCCGTCGCTCGATGCCTTCTACCGGCTGACGCCCTCGCTCAACGCGGCATTGACCGTGAACACGGATTTTTCCGCCACCGAGGTCGATAACCGCCAGGTGAACCTGACGCGCTTCAACCTGTTCTTCCCGGAAAAACGCGATTTCTTCCTCAACGATTCCGACCTGTTCCAGTTCGGCAACATCGGCAACACGGGCGGCAACTCGGCGCTGGCGCAGAACGCCCGGCCCTATTTCTCGCGCAAGATCGGCCTGAGCGCCACCGGCGCGCCGGTGGACATCGAATACGGCGGCCGTATCAGCGGACGCGTGGGGCGCTGGAACATCGGCACGCTGGCCATCCGCCAGGACGGCTCCGGCGCGGTGGATCCCACCACCCTGTTCGTGAGCCGGGTATCCGCCAACGTGCTGGCGGAATCGAACGTGGGCTTCGTGTTCACCGACGGCGACCCCACCAGCAACCGCGGCAACAGCGTGGCGGGCGTGGACTTCCGCTACCTCAACACGCGCCTTGGCAACGGCGTGCAGCTCGAGGGCGACGCCTGGTATCAGCAGTCGCGCACGCCGGGCCTGGACGGCGACGATGCCGCGTTCGGTTTCGGCATCCGCAGCCCGAACAGCAGCGGCCTGCGTGGCGGCCTTGGCTTCAAGGAAGTGCAGCGCAACTTCAATCCGGCCATGGGCTACATCAACCGCGTCGACATTCGCGACTACACCGCCGACGGCGGCTACACGCATTTCTTCGACGGCGGTTTGCTGCAGACCGCGTTCGTCGGCTTCAACGGCCAGCGGGTGACGGACCTCGATGGCAACCTGCAGAGCCAGGAACTGTCCTTCTCGATTGCCGAGCTGCAAACCAATGCGCGTGATTACCTGACCCTCGAATACAACCGCAATCGCGAAGTGGTACTGCATCCGTTCGTCGTGTATTCCGAGCCGGGCCGCGTGGTGAGCATCGGCCCCGGCGACTACCGCTTCGACGAATTCGCCATCTTCTTCGGCACCGGCGATCAGCGCATGCTGTCGGCGTCCTTCGACATCAAGCACGGCGATTTCTACGACGGCGTGCGCGACAACTACGAAGCCTCGCTCAACTGGAACCAATCGCGCTTCTTCCGGCTGTCGCTCAACTACGACTACAACGACATCTCGCTGCCGCAGGGCGATTTCATCACCCGCCTGGTCAGCGTGAATTCGCAGGTGGCGTTCAATTCCCAGTGGTTCTGGGTCACGCTGGTGCAGTACGACAACGTGTCCGAGCTGATGGGCATCAACACGCGCCTGCAGTGGATTCCAAAAGCCGGCCAGGAAGGCTTCGTGGTGCTCAACTACGGCCTCGAGGATTTCGACAAGGACAACACCTTCAAGTCGGCCACCGCCGATCTCAGCGTCAAGTTCAAATACACGCTGCGCTTCTAGCCTCTGTGCTGTCACGCCCGGCGCGCAGCGGTTATGCTGCGCGCCTTCGCGGCGCCTCCTTGCGCCGAACCGCCAATCACCAAGAGGGTTTGCCGTGGCGCTCGGTTCCACCATGTACGTCTTTACCGTCGAGCTTGCCGACGCCGACCGCGGCATCTACGAGACGCTGGAAATACGCGCGGCGCAGCATCCGTCGGAAACGCCCGACTATCTGTTGACGCGCGTGCTTGCCTACTGCCTGGAATACCGCGAGGGTATCTCGTTCGCCAAGGGCGGCGTGTCGGACCGGGACGAACCCACGTTGTATGCGCGTGACCTCACCGGTGCGCTGCAATTGTGGGTGGAAGTCGGCATCGTGGCGCCCGAGCGGCTGCATATCGCCAGCAAGGCCGCGCCCGAAGTGAAGCTGTACTGCCACAAGGAAGCGCATCTGCTGCAGGCGCGTTTGAAGGGTGCCAGCATTCATCGCAAGGACGAGCTTCGCACCATTTTGGTGCCGCGCCCGTTCATGGAGGCCTTGCTGCGGCATCTGGACCGCCGCCTGCAACTGTCGCTGACGGTGGCGGACGGGCACCTGTATTGCAGCGTCGGCAACGACAGCTTCGACTGCGTGCTGGAAACGCTGCGGCTGGAGGATTGAGCCGCGGGCCAGAGCGTTACATTCTCTTACATTTTCCCTGTAGCTCATGGGTAGGCGCGTGCCGGATGCATTGTTAAACTCCGGTCGTTTTTGACCCACTAATCGTGTGCGGATGGAATCAGGATAATGCCAGCCCTGTTTTTTGGCGTGCTGGCCGTCCCGCTGTTTTTTTCCTACGTTTTCAGCTACGAAAAGAATGTCGTTTGGATGGCCGGTGGGCTTGTCAGCCTGCTGTGTTGCGCTACCCTGCTGTTGAACCAGTACCGGCGCGTGCGCCTGCGGCATCGCGCTTGCGTATTGGCGGCGCTGGCACTGCTTGCGGCGTTCCAATTGTTGCGCCTGCTCTCGTTCTATTTTCAGGGCACCGGCTTCAACAACGCCTTTTTCTACCACCTGGAATTGAACAATGCGCTGGCCGCGTGGCGCGCGTACGTGCCTTTGCTGCTGGGTTGCGTGGCCTATCTCGTGCTGCTTGCGCTGCTGCTCAGGCGCGTGGGAATGCGCCGCAGCGAAGGCGCGCCGCTGAGCGTGGCGCTGGTGATACCGCTGTTGGCGGGCGGGCTTGCACTCGATCCCGACCTGCGCAGTTTCGTGCGCTATGAAGTCGAGCTTGGCCGCAATCTGGCGCAGGAAGACCGGCCGCTGCCGCGCGCCGAGGCGCTTGCGGCGCAGCATCTCGATCCCGCCGTGCTCGAACAGCTCCCCATCGCGGCAAGCCCCGGCAAGAACCTGGTGCTGCTGTATCTCGAAAGCCTCGAGGCCACCTATTTCGACAAGGAGCGCTTCGGCGATCTGCTCCCGCGCCTGGGCGCCTGGCAGGAACGCGCGCGGCGCTTCCCCAATATGGTGCAGACCGACGGTACCGGCTTCACCATGGCCGGCATCGTGGCCAGCCAGTGCGGCACCTCGATGCTGTTCGAGGCCATTCCCAACGGCAACGACGTGCTGAACCAGGGCGTGCTCAACCGGGTGGCCTGCCTGGGCGACATCCTCAGCGAAGCCGGCTACCGGCAAACCTTCATGGGCGGCGCGCCGCTGTCCTTCGCCGGCAAGGGACGCTTTCTGGAAATGCATCAATACGATCGCGTGCTGGGGCGGCGCGTGTTGTCGGCGCGTCTGAGCGATCCCGACTACCTGACCGGCTGGGGCCTGTACGACGATTCGCTGTTCGAGCAGGCCTGGCAAGAATTCGAGCGGCTGGCCGCCAGGGGCGAGCCCTTCAACCTGACCCTGCTCACGCTCGACACGCATGCGCCCACCGGCGAACCGTCGGCGTCCTGCGCGCCGTTTCCCGAATCGAACAACAGCATGCTCAATGCCGTGTATTGCAGCGATCAGCTGGTGAGCGCGTTTCTCGACCGGCTGCGACAGCATCCCGCCTGGCAGAATACCGTGGTGGCGCTGGTCAGCGACCATTACGCCATGCGCAACGCCGCACAATCGTATTATCCCGACTACCGCCGGCGCCGCCTGTTGTTCTCGCTACTCAATGCGGGAGAGCCCGGCGAGGTGTCGCGCATGGGCACGCTGATGGACATCGCCCCCACGCTGCTCGATGCGCTCGAGGTGCAGCACAACCAGGCTTTCCTGGCCGGTACCAGCCTGTTGCGCGATGCGCCGGAACTGAACCGTGCCACGCTCGACGCCCAGGCGCGCAACCGGCTGATGCGGCGCGTCAACACGCGGCTCTTCACCTCGCGCGGCAAGAGTGTGTGCGAAAGCAGCGCCATGCTGCGCCTGGGGACGAATTCCGTGCGGGTGGGCGGGCGCCGGGTCTACCTCAGCGAAGGCGGCACCCAGTTGCCGCCCGACGCCGTGGGCTCCACCCACGCCTTGCTGGTGCTGCTGGATGGCGCGGGCAATGCCCAGAGCGCCAGCGTTTTGCCCGCCGACGAACTGCCCGCCGTGCTGTACCGCAATCGCGACCGCGAATTCCTGCTGGCCGCTTCCGCCGCGGCGCTGCCGGAATACCTGCGCGAACGCCTGCAACTGCAACCGGACGCCGGCCTGCAGATATTGCTCGGTACCCTGATGGGCACCGTGCTGCCCCTGGATGCGCAGCAGGTGGAGGACGAACTGGTAGTGGCCAGTCCGGCCTGTGGACGCCTGCTCAACACGGTGAGCAATTCCCTCACCGAAGCCAACAGCCAACGCTTCGTGGTCGAGTACTGCAGCGCCGCGCCGCCGTCGCACAACCACCTCGATACCAATGCCGGCAATCTCTATCTGGAAAAAGTGTTTTACCAGAACGTTTGGTTCGAAGCCGATCTGCAGCAGGATGACGATGGCTACTTCACCCCGGTACGCTACGAACAGCTCGATCCCCCGGAAGACGAAGTGTGCTACGCCTATATTTCCGACAATGAGCTGGTGATTCCCGATCTATTGGTGGACGACGCCCGCCAGAACCTGAGCCTGACGCGGCTGCCGGGGGAGGAACTGCGGTTCAGCCTGGAAGCCGGTCAAGGGGGAGGGTGAGGCGTTCACGACGCCTCGGCACGACCCGCTTTATCGGGATGGCAGCCAGCGGAGCGCGGTGCGGCCGACCAGCAATCCCAGAAAGACCAGGGCAACGATGGAGCTGCCGTGCCATAAGAGGGTGGCCATGCTGTCCGTATGCGGGGAAGAATAACAACCCATGACATTCATCAGGGCGCCGATGGCAAGCGCGGCCAATGCCATGGTCAGTGGACCATTGACCGGCGCTGCCCGGCGGGCCATGACGATGAACAAAACAAACAAGGGAATGCCGCCACCTATTATTTTGATCACGCATTCCCATTCGCTGGATGGCATTTGGTACGGGATTCCAGGATCCTGATGCGTGGCCAGCAGCACCAGCCACGATAAGCTGCCCACGACAGACCACCGCAGCAAGTTGCTTCCGTTCCCCGGCACGGTGGAGGCAAATGCGCCGAACGCGGCCACCATGAAAGTGAAGAAGGCCGCCAGTTGCGACAATGAAGTAAGGTGTTGGATATCGGCCAATGCTGGCGCCGGGGAGATTGCCAGCAATAGCGCTACGGCATAGGCGAGCGAGCAAACTGCCCAGATTGACGCGCGCAGCCAGGGCTTTCTTAGTGGCTGTACGGGCTGCAGGTCCTTGGCCAGAACCTGTATCAATTCATCCGTTCTCATGTTTGTGCCGTCCCGAGAAAACGCCGCAGTGTGGCCAGTGCACGATGGGTGGCGACTTTTAGCGCTCCCACGCTCATGCCCGACAATACTTCGGCTTCTTTGAGCGAGAGTTCCTGAAGCTTCAGGAGTTCGATGGCGAGCTTCTGGTTCCCAGGCAGGGCCTGCACGGCTTCCCGCAGAAAGCGGACCTGCTCCCGTGCTTCCGCCTGCTCTTCCAGGGTCAACGGCGTTGCGGGCTCCTCGAGAGCGATATCGTCCAGCGCATCCTCGCGGCTGCTCACAGATGCATGACGCCGCGCACCGTCGGCCAGGCGGTAGCGAATGATCGCCGCGAGCCAGGGTTTGAACGGCCGTGAAGGGTCATAGCTGGAGCGCGCCACATGCACGGACAGCAGAATATCCTGGACCAGATCCTCGACTTCCGTTTTTCCCGCAAAACCGCGCGCGCCCCGCACGGTACCGCGGATGAGAGGCGTGAGTTTCTGCAAAAGCCTGACGTAGGAATTCGCGTTGCCCTGTTGCGCTTCGCGCATGAGCCTATCGAGGCTGTCGTGGGATGAATCCGGGATATTCATGATCAAGAGGCGATGGGTGCAAGCAATTGCCGGGAAGTCCCTGTGCGGAGGGGGAAACCTGTAAGTGTCAGGAAAAGTCTAGCACGTCCGTAACCTTTCCCGCCGGTACCCGAATTCATATAGGGGATCACGGTGTTTGATCTCTCGTCAGCCCACTGGTGGACTGATGAACTTGTGAATCGGGAGAAGGCCTTGAAGAACCGCATGATAACCGCAGCCGTTGCCGCGCTGCTTGCCAACGGCGCGCTTGCCGGCACTTACCAATCCGAAGTGGGGCTGCTGGGAAGCCGTACCAACGTAGAAGGGCCAAGGATGGATGTCGATGCTGCCACCCTTACGGGCTCGCTGTATTTCAAGCCGGTGGATGATTCCAAGGGCCCCTTCCTCAATGCCACGTTCCTGGATCATGCCTCGGGCATCACGGTGGTGCGTGCCGACCGCAATGCCGGCCTCGATGACTTCAGCACATTCGACGCGCGCGTGGTCACCGGGTCCGGCAGGGTGATCGAAGCGGGTTACAGTGATATCCGCGGCGACGATACCTATCGCCTTGCCCTGGGTACTTACCTGACACCGGTCTCTCAAGTGTTGCTTTCCTACACCACCAGCAAGGATGCGGCTATCGACGTGATGACGGCGGGTTATCGCAGAGCGAGGAAACTGGGCGGCACCACCGCCCTGGCGTATTCGTTCAATGCCGGCTACGTCGACGCCAAGGATTCGGGTTATACGGCCAATGCCAATGCCATCTATTTTCTCAACCGGAGTTTCGGGATCGGCGTGCTCGCCTCCGCTTCCGATTACAACCATGCCCGCGTGCGCTCAGGTGGGCTGCAGGCCACTTACTTCATCAGCAGCGCTTTCCATTTGCAGGGCTCTGTTCAGCGCACTGATGCCAATGGCCAGGACGAGGAGACTTTTGGTGCCTCGGTTGCGCTGCGTTTCTGAGGTTGGCACTGTGGAGATGTGTATTCCTGATGCCTGCTTGTCGCCGCCGCAGGATGGCAATGGCGGCTTCCTTTTGCCTCTGCTCCGCATTTACCACAATGAAGCTTGGCTTTGTTCCGATATGGTGAAGTTGTGGTAGCCAATTGTTCAAATACCAACTTGACGGTTAAAAACAAGCTTATTAAGTTGATCCTGATATTGGAATCTTGGAGCAAAAACTCGACAAATTTTATAAGTAGGATGAAAGGTAAAAATAGAAGAAATGGAAGGCCTATTTTGAAATATAGCTCTGGTCGGTAGCCTTTATAAAATTTCGCATTATTTATAGTGATTTCCCATGGGCATGGAAGTGGTAGAGCCTCCTGTCGTACTTCTAGCGTTGTTACTAAAAGAAAAAAAACAACTTGTAACACCCTATGGAGGTACCGATGCAGCACAAGCACCATTTGTTTTTCAAACCAGGGACGCTGGCCTTATCGATAGCGGCCGCTGTTTCAATCAGTCCTGGCGTACTTGCCGCGGACAATGCACTTGAAGAAATCCAGGTAACGGGTACGCGCATTCGCATGACTGACGGGATGGCGGCGCCTACCCCTGTTACCAGCGTTACGCCTCTGGAACTACAGGCGTTTGAACCCGGTGGCGGTCTTGCCGATCAGTTGGATGCCCTGCCTCAGTTTTTCAACACCGGCTCCGCTCAGCGCGGTGGTCCTGCCTTGTGGAGCGACGGTGGCGGCAGCTATCTGGACATGCGTGGTTTGGGTCGTAACCGCACGTTGGTGCTGTTGGACGGCTCGCGTGTAGCGCCGGCTGACAAACGCGGTAACGTGAACATCGACAACTTCCCCACCGCGCTCATGCGCTCGGTGGACGTGGTTACCGGTGGTGCATCTGCGGCTTATGGCGCTGACGCCCTCGGGGGTGTGACCAACTTCGTTCTGAATCGTGAATTCGAGGGTTTGAAAGCCTCGATCAGTACGGGAATGAATGAATTCAACCGTGACGGCAAAAACGTGAACTTGTCAGTGGCCGGTGGTAGGCAGGTCGGTGAGCGCCTGCATGTAATCGGTTCTGTCGATGCTCGTGTTATCGATGAAATTTACCGCTCCGCCCGCGAGATGGATGCAGACTGGTTCAAGAACTATGGGTACGTTACCAACCCGGCGTACAGCGCCAATGACCCAAGGGGCACCAACGTACAGCGTATTACGGTTCCCTGGGCAGTCGGTATCACCTCCAATCCTACCGGTATCATCTACGCGCCCGGTTCAGCCCTCAATGGTTTGACCTTTACCGATGATGGCTCCGGCGTGCGGCCTTTTGTCCTGGGCGATATTTCCGATGTCTCCGTTACCTCCGGTGGTCCGGAAGCGGATCGTGCGCTGGACACCCGCGGACCCATCACCGGTGCCGGCGTGAAAAACCGCTCTGGGTTCCTCGGTCTGAAATACGATATTGCCGACTCTTTCTCCGTGTTCGAACAAGCGCTGGTGGGTCGCAGTGAATCCGCGAGTATGAGCGAGCATACCGCCTTTACCTTGGGTGGTCCCGGCAATTCGTCCTACAACATGACCATCTTTCGGGAAAACCCGTACCTACCCGCGAGTGTGGCCGCCATCATGGATGCCGAAGGCATGACCTCCTTCCATCTGTCCAAAAACGGCAACGACTACGGCAAACTGGCTCCCGGGACGCATGAGTATTCCAAGACCGTGTTCACCACCACGTCGTGGCAGGTCGGCTTTGATGCCGTGCTGCCCAAGGATTGGAATCTGCGTGCCTCCTGGCAGAGTGGCGAATCGGACAAACGCGGGGGCGAATACCCAAGTTCTCGTATCGACCGCGAAGCCTTGGCGCGTGACGCCGTTGTCGATCCGGCTACCGGTGCCATTGTCTGCAATGTCACGCTGCACAATCCTTCTGTCGCCGATCTGGCCGCGTCCCCTTCCATACAGGGGATTACCAGTTCGCTGACCGGCAAGCAGCTGGCCTCTCCGATTGGTCTGGATAACTCCGTCAGGGACTGCATTCCTTACAATGCGATGGGTGAAGAGGGGCTGTTCCAGAAATCATGGAACTACATGATGACGCCAAAGATTGCAGACAGTTGGGTAAAGCAGGATTTTGCCGAAGTTGTGGCCACTGGTGAAATCTACGACGGCTGGGGTTACGGACCGGTTTCCCTTGCCGCGGGTCTGACTTATCGGGAGCAGTCTTTTGCCGACCGGGCCCTGCCGGAATCCATTGATGATTTGGGACCTCCGCGGAACGATCCGGCTTTGGGTATCCGTGGCATTCCCTCGTACTACTCGGGCGTGTCATCTTCGAAAAACCTGCATCAGTTCTCCACGATCAACAAGATTTCCGGTAAATACGATGTCTGGGAATATTTTGGTGAGTTGCAGGCCCCCATCTGGGAATCGGAATCCGGTGCTCAACGTATCGGCGGTACCATGGCTTATCGCTCTTCCGATTACTCCAGTAGCGGACGCTCCGACTCCTGGAAGATCGGTCTGGATATCCAGGTCATCGAAGACTTGCGTGTGCGTCTGACCAAGTCCAAGGACGTGCGCGAAGCCAGCTTCCAGGAACGTTTCGATGCGTCGACCAGCGGTGCGACGGTCAGAAACCCCTGGACCGGTGTTGCAACCGACAACCCCACGGTCGCTTCCGGCGGCAACCCCAGCTTGCGTCCGGAGATCGCCAATACGCGCGTAGCGGGACTGGTCTATCAGCCCAGCTGGCTGGAAGGCTTTTCTCTTTCAGCTGACTACTATGACGTCGACATCACCGATGCCGTGGCCACCCTGACTGCGCAGATTCTGACCGATGCCTGTTTTGATTCCGGCAGCTACTGCGACAGGATCATTCGTGACGCAACCACGGGTGCCGTAGTCAGGGTTGAAGCGGGTTACCTGAACCTTGCCCAGTCCACGGTGCGCGGCATCGATTACGAAGCCTCTTACAGGATGGAGCCGAATTTCTTCAGCGATCAGACCGAGTCTTTGGTAATAAGGGCTATCGCGGGTCAGACGATGGAGCGTCGCGACATTTCCTCCACCGGCGGAATCACTGAGTATCTGGGTGGCTACAACAACCCGAAATTCACCGGCAACATCATGTTGAACTACAGTCTGGATGCTTGGGGAATGCAATGGCAACAACGCTTTATCGATAACTCAGAACAGGTTGTCAACTGGGAAGAGGGTGTGGATATCGATAACAATCACGTGCCTTTCTATACCACGACCAACGCAACACTGAGTTACAGCGGTGAACTGGATCGCGGTAGTTCATGGCGCCTGGCTTTGAGTGTGACCAACCTGTTTGACAAGAACCCGCCGCTCATTCTGACGAGCACGGGTCAGATAGTGGCATCTGACTATGATCGGTACGGCCGCCGTTACCAGTTGTCTCTGAACGTGGACTTCTAGGGTAAAGCCTGTCCTGTGGCAATGCATCAAACCAATGGGGCCTGGTGCCCCGTTGGTTTTTCTGGAATGGAGGTAATCAGGCGGTTTGCCCTGCAGCAATTTAATTTAAATCGACAAAGAGAATAAGACTGAATGGTCGATGCAAAGCAGATCACGAAGAACCACCTGTTCCCAACCATGGTTTACTGTGTCGCCAATGTTTTGCCCACAGAAGAAAGGGAAAACATTCTTCGCGATATAACCCAGCGCCAGGAACAGCAAGGCAATTTGCCGCTGCTGGATGCTGATGTTTATCAACCCTTGATCTATCAAATCGCCGATATAGCAAAGTGCTGGATGCAGGATCACCAGTGGGAATACGACAAGCTGATATTGACGGACATGTGGTTTACCAAACTGAAACCCGGCGGGTACCACAGGCCTCACTCGCACGCCAATAACTTCATTAGCGGAGTTTATTACCCTGAAAGCTGCGACTCGGATGGAATCGTGTTTGAAGACCCGAGAAGCCAGGCCAATGTAATACTGCCATTTGCTTTGAGCCAGAATGCTTTCAATTCTCAAAGCTGGATGTTCCCGGCCAACGAGAATAGCCTGCTGATGTTCCCATCATGGCTGAAGCATCATGTTCCACCCGCAAGAAAGAACAGATCGAGCGTTGCATTCAATTTAATGCTGACGGGGGTGGTTGGCAGAGAGATTGATTTTCAATTTTCAGAATTCAGTTGATCACGCTGATGTCTCAATAGGGAAGAAGCCGCAATATTTCATGCAGGAATCGGGGGAATTCGCAAAAACCATGCAAAATCTATTGAAAATTGCGCCGCGCCCTTTCCAAAACTCGCGCAAGGCCTTATGTTTTTCTCGACTCCCAGGCGTTCTTCACAAGGCCCGGGGGTGGCAAGGTAAAAGGGTGTGTACCGCTTCCAATTGCCGCGCTGGCGCTTTGGTGAGCGGCACGCACCTCGACACGAAGAGAGTGAAGCAATGTATTTTCACTCAATCATCGTAGAGGAGGACCTGGCATGAAGTGTTCCTACTATCTGTCGCCAACATTGGCCGACACCAGCAAGATCGCCGAAGATCTGCACAAATCCGGTGTCAGCAACTGGTTCATTCATATCGTCAGCAAAGACGAAGCGGGGCTGCATCACCTGCGTCGACACTCCAGCAACTATCTTGAAACACTGGATATGGTGCGTGACGGTCTGATCGGAGCGGCGGTCGGTCTCGGTATTGGCGCGGCATTCTACGCCCTGGTCGCGTCTCTGCAGCCCATGGGATCGACGTTGCCGTGGATCGCCTATGCTGCCGCCATTGCGGTGCCGATGGGGTTTGGTGCCTGGCTTGGAGGCTTGATCGGCATCTCCAATGAAAACCGCAAACTGCGGCCGTTCCACAACGCGCTCGAGGCAAACAAATACCTGATCCTCGTGTATGCCAACAAGCGGGAAGAATCCAAGGTGCATGCCATGATGGGACGGCTGCATCCGGAAGCCACTCTGGTTGGCCTCGATCCGCACTTCTACAATCCTTTCACGGAACCCCGGCTGGTCTGAATCTCAGCCTTCTTCTCATAGGCTGGAACGATGCTGAAAGACGCGCTGCAGTAACCGCAGCGCGTCCATTCGGCCCTGGATCAGGGTGTGACAGGCGGCATGCCTTTGCTGAAGCGTCCCACGTATACCGCTTTGCCGACGATCTTGCCGGCCATCGCATCAAGCAGCTCGTTGCG
>DATMFX010000066.1:0-13320 GCA_035555995.1 Hyphomicrobiales bacterium
CCTCCTTCTGCGGACTCACCGGTTTGAAACCCACCTACGGCCGCGTATCGCGCTGGGGCATGGTTGCCTACGCGTCCAGCCTGGACCAGGCCGGCACGCTCACCCGCAGCGCCGAGGACGCCGCCCTGCTGCTGCAGGCCATGGCGGGCTTCGATCCCAGGGATTCCACCAGCGCCCAGGTGGCGGTGCCCAACTACCTGGCCACGCTCGACAAGCCGCTTGCGGGCCTGCGCATCGGCCTGCCCAAGCAACATTTCGCCAATGGCCTGAACGCGGCAATCGAAGCGCCGATCCGTGCCGCCCTGGCCGTGTTCGAAAGCCTTGGCGCCACGCTGCACGAGATCAGCCTGGACAACAACCATCTGTCCATCTCGGCCTATTACGTGATCGCGCCGGCCGAGGCCTCGGCCAACCTGTCGCGCTACGACGGCGTGCGCTACGGCTACCGCTGCGAAGCACCAAAGGATCTGGAAGACCTGTACAAGCGCACCCGCTCGGAAGGCTTCGGCAACGAGGTCAAACGCCGCATCATGGTGGGCACCTACGCGCTTTGCGCCGGCTACTACGACGCCTACTACATCAAGGCGCAGCAGATCCGCCGCCTGATCCGTGACGACTTTACCCGCGCTTTCGAGGAGGTGGACGTGATCATGGGCCCCACCACGCCGAGCACCGCCTTTGCGCTGGGCAGCAAGACCAAGGATCCAGTGACCATGTACCTGGAAGACATCTACACCATCGGCGTGAACCTGGCGGGGCTGCCCGGCATGTCGATTCCCGCCGGCCTGGTGCAGGGTCTGCCCGTGGGCCTGCAGCTCGTGGGCCGCGACTTCGACGAGGCGCACCTGTTGAACATCGCCCACCAGTTCCAGTTGGCCACCGACTGGCATACCCGCGCACCCGCCGATCTGGGAGAACTTTGACCATGGCCTGGGAAACCGTCATCGGGCTGGAAGTGCACGTACAGCTCGCCACCGCCTCCAAACTGTTCTCCGGCTCCAGCACCCGCTTCGGCGCCGCTCCCAACACGCAGGCCAACGTCTACGACCTGGCGCTGCCCGGCACCCTGCCGGTGCTCAACGCCGAAGCGCTGCGCATGGCGGTGCGTTTCGGCCTGGCCATCGGTGCGGAGATCGGCCGCAAGTCGGTGTTCGACCGCAAGAACTATTTCTATCCCGACCTGCCCAAGGGCTTCCAGACCAGCCAGCTGGCCTTCCCCACCGTGGGCCGCGGCACGCTGACCATCGCCCTGGAGGATGGCACCACCCGGACCATCAACATCACCCGCGCCCACATGGAAGAGGACGCCGGCAAGTCGCTGCATGAGGAATTCGCGCATGCCACCGGCATCGACCTCAACCGCGCCGGCACGCCGTTGCTGGAAATCGTGTCCGAACCGGAGCTGCGCAGCGCCAAAGAAGCGGTGGCGTACCTGAAAAAACTGCATTCGCTCATCACCTATCTCGGCATTTCCGACGGCGACATGTCGCAGGGCTCGATGCGCTGTGACGCCAACGTATCGGTGCGCCAGGTGGGCGCCACCGAGTTCGGCACCCGTGCGGAAATCAAGAACATCAACTCGTTCCGCTTCGTGGAAAAAGCCATCCTGGTGGAAGCGCAGCGCCAGATCGACCTGATCGAGGACGGCGGCACGGTGAAGCAGGAAACCCGCCTGTACGACTCTGAGCGCAACGAAACCCGCTCCATGCGCAGCAAGGAAGTGGCGAACGACTATCGCTATTTCCCCGAACCGGACCTATTGCCGGTGGTGATCAGTGATGCCTACATAGAGGCCGTGCGCGCCACCCTGCCCGAACTGCCGGACGTGAAGGCCGCGCGCTTCCAGCAGCAGTACGGCCTTTCCGCCTACGATGCCAACGTGCTGGCGGGCGACCGCGACACCGCCGCCTACTTCGAGGCGGTGGCGAGCGCGAACGGCGATGCCAAACTGTCGGCCAACTGGGTGATGGTGGACCTGCAGGCGGTGCTCAACAAACAGGAACTGTCGATCGCGCAGAGCCCGGTGAGCGCGGCGGCACTGAGCGCGCTGCTGCTGCGTATCAAGGACAACACCATCTCCTCCAAAATCGCGCGCACGGTGTTCGAGGCCATGGTGGCCGGCGAAGGCGAAGCGGATGCCATCATCGCAGCGCGTGGCCTCAAGCAGGTTACCGACACCGGCGCCATCGAGAAGATCATCGACACGGTGCTGGCCAACAATCCGGCGCAGGTCGAACAGTACCGCGCCGGTCAGGACAAGGTGTTCACCTATTTCGTCGGGCAGGTGATGAAGGAATCACGCGGCAAGGCCAACCCCGCGCAGGTGAACGACATACTCAAGGCCAAGCTGGCGGGCGGCTGACGCCCTCTCCGCGCAAGCCGCCACACGGCTGTTTGATCGCCCATTCCAGGAACGTTTGCTGGAAGCCGGCCAAGCCAGGATACGAAGGAACTTAGGATGAAGACCGAAAAGAAAAGCGGCGCGGCCCGCACCCAGCTCGCCGTTACCGATGAACAGTGGAGCGACGAGCGCGTCCGTTCCTTTCTCGACATGCAGACCCGCGAGGGCGAGCATCCCGATTTCCACGCTTTGCTGCGCGCCTATCGCGGCATGGTGCCCGAAACCTTCGAGCGCTTCGTGGGCTTTTTCGTCGCCGCCGGACGCAACCTCGACCAGGCCGGCCCCGATGGTCGCACCCTCGCCCAGCTCATCGCCACCCATCGCCATGGCACCGAGTATCTGGCCATTTTGAAAGACGCCGGCGCCCGCTGAGAGCAGGAGCAAACAGGCTAGTGGGGGCAGTGTAGGCAGCCGGTGCGCGGCCCCCAGAAACTTAGCGGCGCCGGCCGCGATCGCCCCCGCGGCTGCCGCCGCCGCGCCGATTGCCGCCACTCTTGCCGTGGCTTTCGCCTTCGTTCTTGAAGTGGGACGCGCGGGTGAAGGCCGGCGGTTCACGCAGGCTTTCCTCCGCCGGGTATTCGCAGGGCAGCTTCATGCCGATCTTGGCTTCGATGCCGGGCAGCAGGAACGAATCGTCCTCGCAGGCAAAACTGATCGACGTCCCGCTAGCGCCGGCGCGGCCGGTGCGGCCGATGCGGTGGACGTAGTCCTCGGCTTCCTCGGGCAACGTGAAGTTGACCACGTGGGTGATATCGTCGATGTGCAGGCCACGGCCCGCCACGTCGGTGGCCACCAGCACCTGGATGTCGGAGTTGCGGAATTCCTCCAGCGTCCTGACCCGCTTCGGTTGGGAAATCTCGCCCGACAACAACCCCACGCTGACGCCATTGCGCCACAGATGGTCGGCCAGGCGGCGCGCCTGGTCGCGGCGATTGGTGAATACGATCACGCGCTCGCCTTCGCCGCTCTGGATCAGGTTGTAGAGCAGCGGATATTTCTGGTCGGTGGTCACCAGGTACACCAGCTGTTTGACGTTGTCGGTGGTCTGGTGCAGCGAGGCTACTTCCACCCGGACCGGATCCATGGCCCAGCGCTCGGCCAGGGTGAGGATGTCGTCGGTGAAAGTGGCGCTGAACAGCATGGTCTGGCGGCATTCCTTGCGCGGCGTCTGCGCGATGATCTGGCGCACCTGGGGGATGAAGCCCATGTCCAGCATGCGATCGGCCTCGTCGATCACCAGCAGTTCCACCATGCCCAGCCACACCTGGCGGTTGCCGACGAAATCGAGCAGGCGCCCCGGCGTGGCCACCACGATGTCCACCACGTCACGTTCCAATGCCTGCAGCTGCTTCTGGTAGTCGATGCCGCCTACCAGCGTCACAATGCGCAGCCCCGTATATTTCGCCATGGCGAGGGCGTCCTTGGCGATCTGCATCACCAGCTCGCGCGTTGGCGCAATGATCAGCGCGCGCGGTTCACCGGTGTAACGTTCCTCATCCAGGGGATGCTTCAGCAGGTCGGTGATGATGGTGGTGAGAAAGGCGGCGGTCTTGCCGGTGCCGGTCTGGGCCTTGCCGGTGATGTCGTGGCCCTGCAGCGTGATGCGCAGGCTTTGCGCCTGGATCGGCGTGCAGAACTCGAAACCCAACTCGTCGGTGGCCCTGAGCAGTTCGGGCGGCAGGTCGAAATCGTGAAAGCGCACGTTGGTGCGCAATTCCGAATGAGGAGCGTTGTCGGTAGTTTCCGACGTTTCTTCTTCTGGCATTTGCGAAACTTCCATGGTGGTGGCGGCCCTCAACGACGGCACTGGTAGATGGCGTAGGTCTGCTCGCCGTTGGCGATGCCGGTGGTGGCCACGATGGTATCGCCGCGGTCGGCGGCGCGGTTGCGCGCAAGCGTGCGCAATTCCTGCGCCACGGTTTCGGGATCGCGATTGACCACCACCTTGTTGACCACCGCCACGCTTACCGAGCCGTTGGGCGTGCAATTGGTCACCTGCGATGCCTGCATGACTGCTACGTTGTCGCCTGCAGGCGTGATCTTGACGAAGTTACAGGCGCTGAGCGTCAGCGTAAACAGAACGGGGAGCACTAAACGAATAGAAAGGACCAAACGCATGGACTTGCCTCTGTGAACCGATGGTTCAATTTTTATTGAATTTGACGTTGACCTCGACTTCCACCGTATCCGCCGCCATGTTGCGGTATTGATCCAGTCCGAAATCGAGGCGGTTGATGGTGCCCTTGCCCAAAATGCCGACGCTGCTGCCGCCCAGCTCGCCGCTGGCGCCGGGATAGAACGTCACGTGCAGATCCCAGGGCAGCGTCTTGCCCACGAAGCTGAGTTCGCCGTGAAAGATCACTTCGTCTTCGCCCACCACTTCCGTGGTGGTGCTGGTGAACGTCGCTTCCGCGTAGAGGCTGGCGTTGAACCAGACGCTGCTGTTCACCAGCGTTTCCACCACGTCCTTGTCCGCCAGGCTCAGGCTGGTCATGTCGACGCTGGCGCTGAGCGTGGAATTGGCGAGATCCGCCGTATCCAGGTGCAGCGTGCCGCTATAGTTGTCGAAACGCCCGACCAAATGCAGATACTCCTGCTGCATCACGCGAAACAGCACGCTGCCGTATTGGCGCGTCGAGGCGTAGTCGCCACCGGCTTCGGCGGCCCGCGCGCTCAAGCTGCCAAGCAAGAGGCTGCTGGCACCCAACAGCAGCGCCGCACCCGGGTAAATCGCGTATCTCATGATCGTTTCCTGCAGGAGAGGGGAAAACAACGCGTAATTTTTGCAGCGGGGCCTGTCCAGGTCAATCACGGCACACCGGGCACGCGGGGTTTGGACGTAACTTCAGCTCCCGGAACTGCAGCCGCAAGGCATCGAACAGCAGCAGTTTTCCCACCAGCGTCTCACCCATGCCGGCGAGCAGCTTGAGGCATTCGAGCGCCTGCAGGCTACCCATCACGCCCACCAGCGGTGCCATGACGCCATTGGTGGCACAGCTGAGGTCGAGTTCGGCTTCCTCGCTGTACAGACAGCGATAACAGGGCGAATCCTCGCGGCGCGGGTCGAATACGCTCAGTTGTCCTTCCAGCCGGATGGCGGCGGCCGACACCAGGGGGACGCCCGCGGCGAAGGCGGCGCGATTGAGCGCGAAGCGGGTGGCGAAGTTGTCGCAGCAGTCCAGTACCACGTCTGCGCTGGCCACCAGCGCCTCCAGTTCCTCGCCCGCCAGGCGCCGCGGCACCAATTCCAGACTCACCGCCGGATTGAGCTCGCGCAGCAGTTGCGCCACCGACTCCACCTTCAGCTGTCCGATCCTGGCTTCGGTATGGGCGATCTGCCGGTGCAGGTTGCTCAGTTCCACCACATCACTGTCCGCCAGCACCAGTTCGCCCACGCCGGCGGCGGCCAGGTAGAGCGCGGCGGGACAGCCAAGCCCACCCAACCCAAGCACCAGCACACGCGCGGCAAGCAGCTTTTCCTGCCCCGCCACGTCGAACTGCGGCAGCATGATCTGGCGGCTGTAGCGCAGCAATTCTTCATCCGTCATCGGTGTTTCATTCATCGGGGCGCCGTTCATCATTACGTACTCGTCAACCGCATTCCCGGCAACCCAGCGTTACGCGGTCCCTGCCGGCGGTATCGACCCGGGTTTGCACCTGCGTCAGACCGGCGGCAGTCAATGCTTCGCGCACCGCCGCGCCCTGTTGCCAGCCGTGTTCGAGCAGCAGCCAGCCGCCGGGACGTAAATAGTCGGGCGCATGCTGCGCCAGATGGCGCAGATCCGCCAGCCCGGCTTCTGCCGCCACCAGCGCGCTTGCCGGCTCGAAGCGCAGGTCACCCTGTTGCAGATGCGGATCATCGGCGGCCAGGTAAGGCGGATTCGCCACCAGCAGCGCGCAATCACGTTCGTTCAATGGGGCATACCACGAACCGGCACGCAGACTGAGATTACGCAGCGCGGCCTGCTGGAAATTACGCGCCGCCAGCTCCCGCGCCGCGGCTTCGCGTTCGATGGCGATCACCGTCCAATCGGGACGCGCCGCCGCCAGGGCCAGCGCAATGGCGCCCGAGCCGGTGCCGAGATCCACCACCGGCCCGTTCAAATCCTGCCCAAGCGCCAGCGCCAGTTCCACCAGCAGTTCGGTTTCCGGCCGGGGGATCAGCACGCCCGGCGCCACCGCAAGCGTTTGGTTCCAGAATTCGCGCCGGCCGAGAATGTAGGCGATGGGTTCGCCGCCCGCGCGGCGCACGCAGAGCGCTTCGAAGCGCGCCAATTCCGCGGCGTTCAACAACCGCTCGGGATATGCGTACAAATGGCTGCGCGATACGGCAAGCGCTTCGCACAACAGCAGCTGCGCCTCCAGCACTGCTGTGTCCTGCTCGGGCAGGGCGGCACTGGCGTGGCCCAAAGCTTCCTGAAGCGCCGTCGGCCCGTGGCAAATCATCAGCCGGCGGCCAGTTCCGCCAGCTGGTCGGCCTGGTATTCGGCGAGCAGCGGCTGGATCAGGTCTTCCATATCGCCGTTCATGATGTCGGCGAGCTTGTACAGCGTCAGCTTGATGCGGTGATCGGTGATGCGCCCGTCGGGGTAGTTGTAGGTGCGGATTTTTTCGGAACGATCGCCCGAGCCCACCAGCAGGCGGCGGGTGTCGGATTCCTGCTGCATGCGCTCGCTGTCGGCGGCCGCCTGTAGCTTGGCCAGCAGCAGCGACATGGCGCGGGCACGGTTCTTGTGCTGTGAACGTTCGTCCTGGCATTCCACCACGATGCCGGTGGGCAGGTGCGTGAGGCGGATCGCCGAATCGGTCTTGTTGACGTGCTGGCCACCGGCGCCGCTGGCGCGAAAGGTGTCGATGCGCAGGTCGTTCTTGTTGATTTCGATCGCGGCCGTTTCTTCCGGCTCCGGCATCACCGCCACCGTGCAGGCGGAGGTGTGCACGCGCCCCTGGGCTTCGGTTTCCGGCACGCGTTGCACCCGGTGCGCACCCGATTCGAACTTGAGCTTGCCGTAGACGCCGTTGCCTTCGAAACGCGTGATCAGTTCCTTGTAGCCGCCGTGTTCGCCGCGGCGCTCGCTGAGGATTTCCACGCGCCAGCCCTGGCTTTCGGCGTAGCGGCTGTACATCTTGAACAGGTCGCCGGAAAACAGCGCGGCTTCGTCGCCGCCGGTGCCGGCGCGGATTTCCAGGAATACGTTGCAATCGTCGTGCGGGTCTTTGGGCAACAGCAGCACCTGCAGTTCATCCTGCAGGCTTTCCAGCTGCGCGCTGCAGGCGGCGCTTTCCTCTTCGGCCATGGCGCGCAGTTCCGCATCGCCTTCCTTCTGCAGTTGCTCCGCCGCCTCCAGGTCACGCCGCAGCATGAGTGTCTGGCGGAAACACTGCACCACCGGCTCCAGCTCGGCGTATTCCTTGGAATAGGCGCGAAACTTTTCCTGCACCGCGATCACGTCCGCCTCGCTGAGCAGGCGTTCCAGTTCCTCGTAGCGTTCGAGCAACGATTCCAGTTTGGCGTTGAGGCTGGCGTTCATGACTGCTGGTGCTGCGATTGGGGGGCGGGAGGAGGTTGAACCTGTGGGGTTTCGTTGCTGGCTTCGAGTTCGAACAATTGTTCGGCCAACTGGATCAGTTCGGCATGGCCGTCGGCACTGGCTTTTTTCATCTGCACGCTTGGCGCGTGGAGCAGCTTGTTGGTGAGCAAGCGCGCCAATTCGCGCACCACGCTGGCCGGATCCTGGCCTTTTTCCAGCGCCTTGAGCGCCTTGTCCACTTCCGCATCGCGGATGTGTTCGGATTTTTCGCGGAAGTTGCGCAGCGTGGACACGATGCCGAGGCCACGCTGCTTGCGCACGAAACCGGCCACGCCGCTGTCGATGATGCCCTCGGCTTCGCGCGCGGCTTCCTGGCGGTTGCGCAGGCTGCTGTCGATCACTTCCCGCAGGTCGTCGACAGTATAGAGGTAGACGTCGTCGAGCTCCGCCACTTCCGGTTCGATGTCGCGGGGCACGGCCAGGTCCACCATGAAGATCGGCCGGCGGCGGCGCGACTTGAGCGCCCGTTCCACCGCACCCTTGCCCAGGATCGGCAGTTGACTGGCGGTGGACGACACCACGATGTCGGCTTCGCTCAATACGTCGGGAATGTCGGACAGCAGGATTTCGCGCACGCCATAGCGGCGCTTGAGTTCCTGGGCGTTGGTCAGGGTGCGGTTGGCCACCACGATGTCGGTCAGCCCCGCCTGCAGCAAATGCTGCACCACCAGTTCAATGGTGCGCCCGGCGCCGATCATCAGCGCGCGCGCTTCCTGGATGTCGGTGAATATCTGCTGCGCCAGCGTCACCGCGGCAAATGCCACCGACACCGGGCTTTCGCCGATGGCGGTATCGGTGCGCACCTGCTTGGCCACCGTGAACACGTCCTCGAATACCCGGTGCAGCTGACTGCCGAGCGTGGCCGCCTGGCGCGCCACCTCGTAGGCCGATTTCATCTGCCCCAGTATCTGCGGTTCGCCGAGCACCATCGAATCGAGGCCGCTGGCCACCCGCATCAGGTGCCGCACGGCTTCCACGTCGTCATGGGTATAGGTCACCTGTTCCAGTTCCCGCTGATCCAGGCCGTGGTAACGGCTCAGCCACGCCAGCACGCGCGCGCGCGCCTCTGCCGGGACAAGCTCGGTACGCTCGGATTCGCAATACAGTTCGGTGCGGTTGCAGGTGGACAGGATCACTGCTTCGGCCATGCCGGCTTCGCTGCAGACTTCCTGCAGGGCTTGTTGCACCAATTCCGGCGCAAAGGCGACTTTCTCGCGCACCTCGACCGACGCCGTGTTGTGATTGATGCCTAGCACCAACAAGGACATTGGCAGGTAGTTCCGTTGAAAAAGGCCACTATTTTACCGGCATCGGCGGTGATAAAGCCATGTTGGCGCCATTACCGCGCCGATTGAGGTTTCGCGCGCGATCTGGCTATACTGCGGAGCCAGCCCAAGCCGTGGCGCGCCTCCATCCGGCACGCCTGTGCACGATCAGTTCGGGAGACGCTCTTGCTGTCGACGCCTTTCGCCTTTGCAGTATCCCTCCGCCGCCCCCCGGCCTTCCTCCGGTATGGCGCCGCTTTGCTTGCCGCTGCGTGCCTGCATTGGCCGCTGGCGGCCATCGCGCAGGACGACCGCCTTGAGCCCACCATCGACAGCCTTGAGCCCGCCGTGGACGGTATCGAGCTCGACACCGGCACCACCGACGACGACACGCCCACCGTCTACGGGCAGATTCCCGAAGACGTCCTGGCGCGCAGCATCGAAGCGGAACTGGCCGCCCAGCGGGGAGAATTCGAACAATCGCTGGACCTTTACGTAGCCCTGGCCCGCGAAACCGACAACGTCAGCATCCTGCAGCGCACCATGCGCATCGCCGCCAGCCTGCGCAACCTGCCGATCATCATGGAAATGGGCGAGCGCTGGCTGGCGCGCGACCCCAGTTCGGTGGAAGCGCGCCAGAGCATGGCGCTCAGCCTGGTGCTCACCGGCCGCTACGCCGAGTCCCTGCAGATGCTCACCAGCCTGCTGGCCGACGACAAGCAGGTGGATTTTCGCCTGATCTCTTCCACGCTGGCCCGCGACGGCAATGCCAGCCTGTATCTGGATGCGCTCACGGCGGACTTCGAGGGGCTGCTGGAACGCTATCCCGACAACCAATCGCTGCAACTGGCGCTTGCCCATCTGTACCAGCTTGGCGGGCAGACCCGCGCCGCCCTGAACGTGGTGGAGCGGCTGGCCAACGAAATGGACGATGCCCCCGACGTGGTGCTGCTGGAAGTGGAAATGCTGGAACGGCTGGACGAGGACCGGCGGGCGCAGCGGCGCCTGTCGCAGGCGCTGCGCTCGCATCCCGACAGCAAGGAACTGCGCCTGCGCTACGCCCGCAAGCTGCTGCAGCAGCAACGCTACAAGGACGCCAAGGAACAGTTCTCGCGCATCATCGAGCTCGATCCGCGCGACTTCGACACGCTGTATTCCCTTGCGTTGCTGAGCCTCGAGGAAAACCTGCACACCGAAGCCAAGGGCTACCTGCAGCAACTGGTGCTCAACGGCCAGCGGCTGGACGACGCCCACTATTACCTGGGCTTCATCGAAGGCCAGGAAAACCATCCCGACCAGGCCATCGAGCACTACCTGATGGTGCGCGCCGGCAGCAACTTCATGGCCGCCCAGCGCAACCTGACCGAGCTGATGGTGCGCGCCGGCCGCTATCCGGAAGCCAAGGCGCACCTGCAGAACCTGCGCTTCCGCCATGCCGATCTCAACATCGCGCTCTTGACCATGGAAGCCAACGTGCTGCTGGACGCCAAGCAGTACGAACAGGCGTCCACGATGCTCAACGGCGCCGTCGGCGCCTTTCCCGACAACGTGCAGTTGCTGTTCCTGCGCTCGGTGCTGAGCCAGGACACCAACGACCTGCCGCTGATGGAAGAGGATCTGCGGCGCATCATCGCGCTCAATCCTTCCAACCCGATTGCCTACAACAGCCTCGGCTACACCCTGGCCGACCGCACCATGCGCTACCAGGAAGCCTACGACCTGATCCGCAAGGCCGTCGACCTGGCGCCTGACGATCCGGCCATCATCGACAGCCTGGGCTGGGTACAGTACCGCCTGGGCAACCTGGATGAAGCCAGAACCAACCTCGACCGCGCCTACAAGCTCTATCCCGACGCCGAAGTGGCCGCCCATCTCGGCGAGGTCATGTGGGTGCAGGGCGATCGCAACGCCGCCCATCGCCTGTGGCGCAAGGCGCTTGAAACCCAGCCCGACAGCGTGCACATTCGCGAAACCGCCAAACGCCTCGGCGCCGAGCTCTGAGGGAAACGGCTCCGCGCAACACGCGTTGCATCGCCGCGGAATTTATTCAGCGTTTCCTCGACAAGCCCGGCCAAACAAACGCCATGACCCAACGTTCCACCCTGCCGCGCTTCGCCGTTCTATGCGCCATGCTGCTGCTTGGCGCCTGTGCCACCACGCCGCCCACGCTGCTGCGGGATGCCCCCGCGCAATGGCAGACGCACCAGCAACAGCTGGCGTTGATCGACGCCTGGAGCCTGCGCGGCCGCCTCAATGTCCGCCAGGCAAGCGCCAATGACACCGTGTCGCTCAACTGGGACCAGCGGCAGCACAGTTTCGACATCCGCTTCAGCGGCACGCTCGGCCTCGGCGCGGTGGCGGTACACGGCGACGACGGCGGCGTGGTGGTGGAAAAGGCCGGCGAAGAACCGCAATACCTGACCGACCTGGGCGAACTCAGCCAGGTGTACCTGAACTTCGACTTCCCCGCCGCCCACCTGCTGTACTGGGTGCGCGGCCTACCCGTGCCCGAACTGCCGGCCCGCGCCGCCTGGAACGAAAACGCCCTGCTCGCCACCCTGGAACAGACCGATCGCGAAGGACGACTCTGGCAACTCAGCTTCGACCGCTATGCGCTGGATCTGCAGCCTCCCCTGCCGGGCCGCATCCGTCTGCAGCAGGGCGACATCCGCCTGACGTTTCTCATCAACGATTGGCAATTGCAGCCCCCGCGACTGGCCGGCCCATGACCGTTACCCTGCCGGCCCCGGCCAAGCTCAACCTGTTCCTGCATGTGACCGGGCGCCGCGTGGATGGCTACCACACGCTGGAAACCGCGTTTCAACTGCTCGATTACGGCGACCTGCTGGATTTCCGCTGGGAAAACGGCGAGGGTTTCTCCCTTGCCTGCGACCTACCCGGGTTGAATACCGACGACAACCTGATCACGCGCGCGGCAGCCCTGCTGGCGCCCCACCGGCGCCTTGCGCGCAAGGTCCACGTCACGCTGCACAAGCGCCTGCCGCTTGGCGGCGGCGTGGGGGGCGGCAGCTCGGATGCCGCCACCACCCTGCTGGCGCTCAATGCGCTGTGGGGTTGCGGTTTCACTTCCCCGCAGCTGGCCCGCCTCGGTTTGGCCCTGGGCGCCGACGTGCCGGTGTTCGTAGCGGGCTACAGCGCCTTCGCCCGCGGCGTGGGAGAGGAATTGGAACCGCTGGTCCTGCCCACGCGCTGGTACCTGGTGCTCACCCCCCCTTGCCACAGTGAGACCCGCACAATCTTCGGTCACCCCGAATTGACAAGGCAGAGTGCCCCCCTCAAAATACGCGGCTTTCCGTTTTCAGGTACCCGTAACGACTGCGAGCCGGTCGCGTGCCGGCTTTACCCGGCCATTGGTGAGGCGCTTGCGTGGCTCGGCCACCATGCCCCGGCGCGGATGACCGGCACCGGCGCCAGCGTGTTCGCCGCCTTTGCCAGCAAGCCCGAGGCCCAGGCCGTGCAGGCGCAGTTGCCGCCCTCCTGGCGCAGCTTCGTGGCACAGGGGGTGAACCAGTCCGCGGTACCGGCCCTGGCGGCGGCGCTGCCGACGTAAACGCGAAATACGGGTGACGAGAATCATTGGGGTGTAGCCAAGCGGTAAGGCACCAGGTTTTGATCCTGGCATGCGTTGGTTCGAATCCAGCCACCCCAGCCAGTTTTTTTGACTTTTTTGACACGACACAAGCAGGTTCACGCATGCCAATGCGCGCCACGCCTGCGCAGGCCCGCACTACGCTCCTATGAAGAAAGGTTACTTCATGCCGAACAATCTGATGGTCTTCAGTGGCAACGCCAATCCCGAACTTGCCCATAGGGTCGCCAAGTGGCTCGGCATCCCGCTGGGACGCGCCGACGTCAAGAAGTTCAGCGACGGCGAAGTGTACGTGGAGCTGAACGAAAACGTGCGCGGCCAGGACGTGTTCATCATCCAGCCCACCTGTTCGCCCACCAACGACAACCTGATGGAACTGCTGTTGATGGCCGACGCGCTGCACCGCTCCTCGGCCAACCGCATCACCGCGGTGGTGCCCTACTTCGGCTATGC
>DATMFX010000067.1:0-10746 GCA_035555995.1 Hyphomicrobiales bacterium
CGATCACGGTTTTCACTTCGAGCTCTCTTATATAGACGATGTCCATACAGCTTCCTGTCTATTCTATTGGGGGATTGAGGGAGAAGGGGCGAACAGCGGCGGCAGCGTTTCCAGGTTCCAGCGCGGCCGCACCCGGATGGCGAGGTCGTCCTGCTGGCCGGCAAGCAGCCGCTGGCAACCGGCGAAGGCGATCATGGCGCCGTTGTCGGAACAAAAGCGCAGCTCCGGGCAATAGAGGGTGACGTGCTCGGCCGCCACCATCTTTTCCAGTTCGGCGCGCAGCCGGGTGTTGGCGCTCACCCCGCCGGCGATGAGCAGTCGCTCCATGCCGGTTTGCCGCAGCGCGCGCCGGCACTTGATCACCAGGGTGCTCACCACCGCCTCCTGGAAAGCACAGGCGATGTCGGCACGGGTCTGCGGGTCCAGCCGGCCCTGCCCGCCGTGCTCGGTCACCGTATTGAGCACATAGGTCTTCAGGCCGCTGAAACTGAAATCGAGGCCGGGACGGTTGGTCATGGGACGGGGAAAAGTGAAGCGCCCGGGCACGCCGGATTCGGCCAGCCGCGCTACCTCGGGGCCACCGGGATAAGGCAGGTCGAGCATCTTCGCCACCTTGTCGAAGGCTTCGCCGGCGGCATCGTCCACCGATTCGCCCAGCAGGCGGTAATCGCCGATGCCCGCCACCGCCACCAGTTGCGTGTGCCCGCCCGATACCAGCAGCGCCACGAAGGGAAATGCCGGACGCGGCTCGCTCATCAGCGGCGCCAGCAGATGCCCTTCCATGTGATGCACGCCAAGCACCGGCACCCGCCATACCAGCCCCAGCGAACGCGCGATGGCGCCGCCCACCAGCAGCGCGCCGGCCAGGCCAGGCCCGGCGGTGTAGGCAATGCCGTCCACCTGATCGCCGCGGCAACCGGCCTGGGCCAGCACCTGGCCCACCAAGGGCAGGGTTTTGCGGATATGATCGCGCGAGGCCAGTTCGGGCACCACGCCACCGTATTGCCGGTGCAGCGCCACCTGGCTGTACAGCGCCTCGGCAAGCAGCCCTTCTTCGCTGTGATAAAGCGCCACGCCGGTCTCGTCGCAGGAGCTTTCTATGCCTAATACCAACATGCGGGAGCGCCGCCCATGCAAAAAAGACGCGAATCATAACATAGGGGGGCGGCGCCCCTGGGGTGGCCCTGAAAGTGCCCGGCGGTCCCTTAAAAGTGCCCGGCGGTAAAAGTTGCGGCTGTGCCCGCAACGGAACGGGAACTAATTGCGGGGCGGGGCGTTCTGAGCACAATGATGTCGCATTGTTGATGTAAGTCCATAAAGCAGATAGGGAAATTAACTCTGGCAATATTGGCAATTTTCTGGCAACTTCCTGGCAGCTCGAACCGGCTGCGGGGTAAAACGCCCACACACCAGACAGCCGGAGCAATCCTCGAAGCCTGGCAACATAGGCTCACGACCGCTTTAGCAGGTCTTGTTTTGACCCTTAAGCCGCCTCCCGGTCGGCTAGCAGCTTAGAGATTTTTTTGTGCGCCCACATTTCGTTCGCTCAGTCAGCTTCTTGCTGGCGCCCCTGGCCCTTACGGCCTGTACCACCGTCAACAATCCTCCTCCCGTCGTGATGGAACCGCCGGTTCCCGAGCTGCAACTGCCTGTGGCTACCCACAGCGAGCCGGTGATCGAAAACCTGGTCAACCAGGCGACACAGCGGCGCTACGCGCCAATCGACCTGCTTCCCGCACCCGCCGCAAACGAAGAGGAGGTGGCGCTGGTCACCACTGTGGTGCCCATGACCGCCAATCGCATCGTGGAGCGCACCATCAACGACTACCTGCAGAACCGCCGCTCCGTGCTGCAAATGTGGATTGGTCGCGGGCAAACCTATTTCCCGATGATCGAACAGATCTTCGCTGAAGAAGGTGTGCCCGACGAACTCAAATACCTCGCCCTCGGCGAAAGCGGCCTGAACCCCACCGCCGGCAGCCCGGCCGGTGCCATGGGCATGTGGCAGTTCATGGCGCAGACCGCGCGCGCCGAAGGCCTGCGCGTGGACAACTGGGTGGACGAACGCCGCGATCCGGAGAAATCCACCCGCGCCGCCGCCCATCACCTGAAGGCACTGCACAACGACTACAACGGCCGCTGGCACCTGGCGCTGGCCGGCTACAACTGCAGCTTCCGCTGCATTTCCCGCTCCGTGGAAAGAGCCGGCGGCACCATCGAGGATCCGCCCAGCTACTGGGATGTCTATCCCTTCCTGCCGCAGGAAACCCGCGCCTTCGTACCCAACTACATCGCCGCTTCGCTGGTCGTCTCGCATCCCGAGTTCTACGGCATCGAGGTGGAGGATCTCGGTCAGGAATTCGCCTACGACCAAGTGCTGGTGCAAGGCATGCTGAGCCTGGAAGACGCCGCCCGCTTTGCCGGTACCGACCTGCCGTCGATCAAGAATCTCAACCCCGCGCTGCTGCGCGGCACGTTGCCGAACGACCCCGAGCCCTTCCCGCTCAAGCTGCCGCTTGGCACCTATGATCGCTTCGTCTCCGCCTTCGAGACCGTGCAGCCGCAAGGCGCCAATGAAGCCGGCACCTACGTGGTCAAGAAGGGCGACACCCTGGGCAAGATCGCCCAGCAGTACAAAGTAGGCGTGGCCGAGATCCAGACCGCCAATGGCATCAAGGGTTCCCTGATCAACATCGGCCAGAAGCTGGACATTCCCGGCCAGGGCCGCAGCACCGCCATCACGCTGGTCAGCACCGAGCGCAACGCGGTGGTCTACGGCAAATCCGAGCCGCGGCCGATCCGGCTTGGCGACGAATTCCAGTTGGTGCAGCAGTCTGGTTCCACGCCCGGCAAGCCGCTGATGGCCGTGCGCCTGAGCGAGCTGGACGAGGACGAAGGCGTACTGAGCCTGGTGCCCACCATCTACAAGGTAAGCCGCGGCGACACCCTGGGCGCGATCGCCAAACGCTTCGGCGTGTCGGTGGCCAGCATCCAGGAAACCAACCGGCTCAAGGGCAACATGATCATCGCCGGTCAATCGCTCACCATCCATTCCGCCACCACCCGGGCGCTGGAATCCGCAACGCTTCCCGCCACCACGGCGCAGCAGAGCACGCGTAGCTATGAAGTGCAGAACGGCGACAATCTGTACGACATCGCGCGCAAGTTCGGCGTGAGCATCGACAGCATCAAACAGCTCAACCGGCTGCCGAACGACCTGATTCGCGTCGGCCAGCATCTGTTGCTCGATTGAGGCACCGGCATGGCGGTCTTCGCGGCCGCCACGCCACGCCCTTTTGCATTTACCCGTGCGACCCAGTACAATCCGCACCCCTAAGTTGTCGCCGTTTGCGAGGCAGGCCTTGTAACGGCAAAAAATTGTTATATAAATCAGTCAATTAATCATATTGGAATTGCTATGCCCGTAGTTCGCATCAAAGAGAATGAACCGTTCGACGTGGCCCTGCGCCGCTTCAAACGCTCCTGCGAGAAAGCCGGTGTGCTGGCCGAAGTACGCCGTCGCGAGTTTTACGAAAAGCCCACTTCCGTGCGCAAGCGCAAAGCCGCCGCCGCCGTAAAACGCCACCAGAAGAAAGTGTCCCGCGAAAACCGCCGCACCCAGCGGTTGTACTGAGTTTCGCACTGACCAGCGCCTCCCCATGGCCGACCATCCCATCAAGGCTCGCATCGTCGCCGCAATGAAGGACGCGATGCGGGCACGCGACAAGGATCGTCTGGGCGCCATCCGCCTGATGTTGGCGGACTTCAAGAAAATCGAGGTCGATGAACGCATCGACGTCGACGATGCCCGCGCCACCGGCGTGCTCGACAAAATGGTCAAGCAGCGGCGCGAATCCATCAGGCAGTACGAAGCCGGCGGCCGCAGTGAACTCGCCGCCGTCGAGCAGGCCGAAATCGACGTCATCCAGGAATTCCTGCCGGCCGCGCTGAGCGAAGCCGAAGTGACCGCCATCATCCAGCAGGCAATCGCCACGTCCGGCGCCTCCAGCGTCAAGGACATGGGGGCCGTGATGAACCTGGCCCGTCCCCAGCTGCTTGGCCGCGCCGACATGGGCCAGGTGAGCCAACTGGTCAAACAGCTGTTGGCCTGAACGCAGACACACCCGCTATCCCGGCCCGCCCCGCATTGGGGTATGCTCCGAACATCCGTTTTGCCCCAGCACCTACCCGGCGCCAGACGCCCCTAGTTCATGCCCGGACCCATTCCGCAACGTTTCATCGATGACCTGCTCAGCCGCGTCGACATCGTGGACGTGGTCGACGCCCGGGTGAAACTGCGCAAGACCGGCAAGAACTACGCCGGCCTGTGCCCCTTCCATCAGGAAAAGTCGCCCTCCTTCACCGTGCAGCCCGAAAAGCAGTTCTATTACTGCTTCGGCTGCGGCGCCGGCGGCAATGCCATCGGCTTCGTGATGGATTACGAGAACCTCGACTTTCCCGCGGCCGTGGAGCTGTTGGCCCAGGACGCCGGGCTGGAAGTGCCGCGCGAGGAAAACGGGCGGCGTGGGCGCGAGGAAAACTCGCGCCACGAAACCCTGCTCACGCTTCTGGAACAGGTGAACCAACACTTTCAGCAGCAACTGCGCCAGCATCCGCAGAAACGCCGCGCCGTGGACTACCTGAAAAAGCGCGGCCTGAGCGGCGAGATCGCGCGCGACTTCGGCCTGGGCTACGCCCCGCCCGGCTGGCGCAACCTGCTGGAAACGTTCGGCAGCGACGTCCCCCACCAGCGCAACCTGCTCGAGATCGGCATGCTGGTGGAAAACCCCGAGAACAAGCACAACCCGCTCTACGACCGCTTTCGCGACCGCGTGATGTATCCCATCCGCAACCAGAAGGGCCGCGTGATCGGCTTCGGCGGACGCGTGCTCGGCGACGACAAGCCCAAGTACCTCAACTCGCCGGAAACGCCGGTGTTCCGCAAGGGCGAAGAGCTCTACGGTCTGTTCGAGGCGCGGCGCAAGCTGCGCAAGATCGACCGCTTCCTGCTGGTGGAAGGCTACATGGACGTGATCGCGCTGGCGCAAAGCGGCATCCACTACAGCGTGGCCACGCTGGGCACCGCCACCAGCGCCTCGCACCTGCGCGTACTGTTCAGGCACGCCAGCGAAATCGTGTTCTGCTTCGACGGCGACAACGCCGGCCGCGAAGCCGCCTGGCGCGCCCTGCAGCAATGCCTGCCGCTGCTGGAAGACGGCCGCAGCGTGCGCTTTCTGTTCCTGCCGGAAGGGCAGGACCCCGACACCCAGGTGCGCGCCATCGGCAAGGACGCCTTCGAAGCCAGCCTGCAATCCTCCACCCGCATGGCCGATTTCTTTTTCGACACGCTCAGTGCCCGGGTGGATATCGACTCCCTGGAAGGCAAGGCCCGGCTGGCCAAGCTGGCCCGGCCCTTTCTGGAACAAGTGCCCCAGGGCGTGTTCCGCAAACTGCTGTTCGACCAGCTCGACAGGCTCACCGGCCTTGGCGGCGCCGCGGATACGCCCCCCGCTCCCCCGACGTCCGGAGCGCCCGATCAGCGCCCTTATCCGCCGTCCCAGGCAACGCGGCCATTCCCCGGCACCCACCAGGCACCCCGCATCCGGGTGGAACTGGCGCCCTGCGTGCGGGCAGTGAACCTGCTGATCCGACGTCCCGCCCTGGTGCGCCTGGTGCGGCACGAGGACGAACTGGCCGAAATTCGCATCGAGGGCATGGAATTGCTGCTCAAGGTGGCGGAAATCGCCCGCCAAAGCCCCGACGGCAGCTCCATCGAGCTGATGAGCCGCATTTTCGCCACCGCCTACGGCAATCAGCTCACCTCGCTGCTCGGCCGGGAACTGCTGACACCGGCGGACGGCATGGAGCAAGAGTTCGCGGAACTGCTCGAACGCCTGCTGCAGGGACACCGGCAGCGGCAGGCACGCCAGCAGGCCATCCAGAAAGCGCGTGAACAGCTGCAACGAATGCCCGCAAACCCAGGTCAACTGGCTGAAAACTAATGCGTTTTCACCCTTGTAATTTGCGGCTTCACCCTCATTCTCTATCCTGAGTCACTGGCACAGACTCCGGTGCATAGAGTAAAATGCGCGGCCACCCCGACTCCCCATCTTTCTCAACGCAGGTAACGCACAGACCATGAGCGATTCCGGTTCCCAGCAATCCAGTCTCAAAGCACTCATCGCCAAAGGCAAGGAGCAGAACTACCTGACTTTCGCCGAGGTGAATGACCACCTGCCTGAAACCATTTCCGATCCGGATCAGGTCGAAGACATCATCCAGATGATCGACGACATGGGCATCAAGGTGTACGAGACCGCACCCGATGCCGATCAGTTGTTGATGATCGAAAACGAATCCAACACGGACGAGCTGGCCGCCGCCGAAGCCGCTGCCGCCCTTGCCGCCGTGGAAAACGAAGCGGGCCGCACCACCGACCCGGTGCGCATGTACATGCGCGAGATGGGCACGGTGGAGCTGTTGACCCGTGGCGGCGAGATCGCAATCGCCAAGCGCATCGAGGAAGGTCTGCGCGAACTGATGGCCGCCATGGCCTACTTTCCCGGCACCGTGGACATGGTGCTGAGCGAATACGACGCGGTGGAACAGGAAGGCAAGCGTTTGGGCGACGTGCTGGTGGGTTATCTCGACACCAACGAGCCCGAGGTGGTGAACGAGCCCGCCCCTGCTGACGACACCGAAGCCAGCGACGAAGCCAGCGACACCGAGGAAGAAGAGGAAGAAAACACCGAAAGCGCCCCAAGCTCCGACGACGAGGAAACCACCAGCGGCCCCGACCCCGAACTCGCCCGCCAGCGTTTCGAGGAACTGCGCAAGACGCTCAAAGCCGCCGAACGCACCTTGAAAAAATCCAGCCGCGACGACCCCAAGGGCCAGGCCGCGCTGGAGAAACTGGGCGAAGTGTTCAAATACTTCAAGCTGTCGCCGCGCACCTTTGATCCGCTGCTGGCGCACATCCGCCTGTCGCTCAACCGCATCCGCCGTCATGAAAAGAACATCATGACCCTGTGTGTGAAGAGCGGCAAAATGCCGCGCAACGTATTCCTCAAGAGCTTCCCCGGCAACGAGGTGAACCTCAAGTGGATCGACGCCCACCTGAAAAAAACCAAGCCTTACGCCGAGACGCTGGCCAAGTTCAAGATCGAGATCCAGCGTGCCCAGCGCAAGATGGAAACCATCGAGGAAGAAACCGGCATCACCATCGCCGAGATCAAGGAAATCAACCGCCGCATGTCCATCGGCGAAGCCAAGAGCCGCCGCGCCAAGAAGGACATGGTGGAAGCCAACCTGCGTCTGGTGATCTCCATTGCCAAGAAATACACCAACCGCGGCCTGCAGTTCCTGGACCTGATTCAGGAAGGCAACATCGGCCTGATGAAGGCCGTGGACAAGTTCGAATACCGCCGCGGCTTCAAGTTCTCGACCTACGCCACCTGGTGGATTCGCCAGGCCATCACCCGCTCCATCGCGGACCAGGCGCGCACCATCCGCATTCCGGTGCACATGATCGAGACCATCAACAAGCTCAACCGCATCAGCCGCCAGATGCTGCATGAAAAAGGCCGTGAACCCACGCCGGAAGAACTGGGCGAGCGCATGGAGCTGAGCGAAGACAAGATCCGCAAGGTGCTGAAGATCGCCAAGGAACCGATCTCCATGGAAACCCCGATCGGCGACGACGAGGATTCGCACCTGGGCGACTTCATCGAAGACAGCAGCATCGATTCCCCCGTGGATTCTTCCATGGAGGAAGGCCTGCGCGAAGCCACCCGCGAAGTGCTCGCCGGCCTCACCGCCCGCGAAGCCAAGGTGCTGCGCATGCGCTTCGGCATCGACATGAACACCGACCACACCCTGGAAGAAGTCGGCAAGCAGTTCGACGTCACCCGCGAACGCATCCGCCAGATCGAAGCCAAAGCGTTGCGCAAACTGCGCCATCCCACCCGCTCGGATCATCTGCGCAGTTTTCTGGATGACTGAACAGCGGAGCTTGGTAGTAACGAAAAGGGGCGCCTATAATGCGCCCCTTGTCTTTTGAGCCCCACGCACATCATCACCGGGGCTCACGGCAAGCGCAACGCCAGCGCAATGCACAGATGCGGTAAACAAAGGGCCTATAGCTCAGTTGGTCAGAGCAGGAGACTCATAATCTCTTGGTCCCAGGTTCAAGTCCTGGTGGGCCCACCAACTTTTCCACACCCTATGGGCGGCTCGTGTTCCCACCGGCCCCTGGGCGGGCCTCGGTACTCCAACGAGCCAGCTCAGGCTCTCGCCACAAAATTCAACGCCACGGAGTTCATGCAATAGCGCAGCCCCGTCGGTTCCGGGCCGTCGTTGAACACGTGTCCCAGATGCGCGTCGCAGAGGCGGCAGGCGATAGCGATGCGTTGCATGCCGAGGCTGTTGTCTGCGATGGGCTCGATGTTGTTGGCGGATATCGGCGTCCAGAAGCTTGGCCAGCCGGTGCCGGATTCGAACTTGGTTCTGGAATCGTACAGCGCCGTATCGCAGCAAATGCAGCGGTAGAGGCCGTCTTCATGGTTGCTGTTATAGGGACCGCTGAAGGCGCGCTCGGTGTCTTCATGGCGCGTGACACGGAAGGAGAGCGGCTCCAACTGCTCCTTCCATTCGGCTTCGCTCTTCACCACCTTCTGCATTTGCTGCAGGCCCTGACTGGTGCCGTCTGCCCCGAATACCTCGATGGAGACGGTGGCCGCCTCGGTATCGACCGCCAATACCCGCGTGACGGCACCGGACGCGAGCAGTCCCACGCCATAACCCAGCAGGGTGCGGCGTTTCGTGTTTTGCATATTGATTGCTTCCAACCACTTGATGAATTTCATCTGCCTGCTCCTCATCCGAACGTAAAGGAATATGCGTGCACGCCAGCGTCGAGAAACTCGATGGTGAAGGTATGTTCACCCACGGTGCCTGTCTGACGTATCAATTGATAAAGACGTTCTTCCTGCACCACGCCGTTGCCTTCCGCATCGACGTCCGCGCCATGGCTGTCCGTCGGTGGTAACCCATCGATCAACACGCGAAACCGCACCGGTTGGCCATCTTCGCCCGGCCCCAATACCAGATGCAGATCCCTGGCGAAGAAGCGGAACAGGATTTTCCCCGGCCCGTCCTGAAGCACGGCTTTTTCGCTGTCCACGGTCCAGGTGCCCGCCAGGCCCCACTGGTTCAGGCGCGGGTCCGAGGGCGCTTCGTACGGCTGCGGCGCATCGGGCACGAATCCGCCCGGCGAGATGAAGTTCTCGGCGCGCTCGTAGCCGATGTAGGTTTCCGGCGATTGCAGATTGCCCTGGTCCGGCGGCGCCTGGGCGCCAAGCGCGTTCAGGGCAAGGGCCTCTTCGCCCGGCAGATTCTGCATGCCGGCTTCCGTCAAAAGCTGGCGAATGATCTGTTCCGATTCCTCGTATCCGCCTTCGCCGAAGTGATGCGCCCGAATACTGCCGGTGGCATCGATGAAGTAATGTGCGGGCCAATATTGATTGTTGAAGGCTTTCCAAACCGCGTAGTCGTTATCGAGCGCCACCGGATAGGTGATGCCGAGTTCCTCCATCGCGCGGCGGACGTTGCGCTCGTTTTTCTCAAACGCGAATTCAGGAGAATGCACGCCGATCACCACCAGCCCCGCGTCGCGATACTTGTCGTACCAGGCCGTTACGTAGGGCAGGGCTCGCAGGCAATTGATGCAGGAGTAGGTCCAGAAATCGATCAGCACGACCTTGCCGCGCAGGCTGTCGGGTGTCAGCGCTTCGGAATTCAGCCACGCGGTAACGCCGTCGAATGCCGGCAACCGGCCTTCTATCGGTAATCCCCTGCCGGCTGTGGCGCCCCGCATCATCATGGAGTTGCCGGCCATCATGGCGCCACCGGTCATGGCACCGCCTGTCATCGCTCCACCAGTCATTGCGCCGCCGGTCATGGCACCTCCTGTCATCGCCCCACCGGTCATCGCTCCGCCAGACATGGCAGTCATGGCTTCAGGGGCGTTTTCCTGGCTGGTGCCAAATCGATCGAGCAAGGCCTGCTCCACGCGATTGGTGCCTTCCAGCGACAGGCGTGTCAGGACACCGGTGTCCCAACCGAAGGTGATGGCGATTACCGCCAGCAGCACGGCGCCGCCGAGCCCGCGGCGAATCCACTCGCTTGCGCCAAGGCTGCGCTTCATGGCATTGAACACACGCCCGCCGGCAAGCGTCGCCAGCGCCAGGGAGGTGGCGGCACCGGCGGCATAGGCGAAGAGCAGAAAGGTAGTGTGCGCACTGGGGCCGGAAATGGCGGCGCCAGTAAGTACGATGCCGAGAATCGGGCCGGCACACGGTACCCACAGAAAGCCCACCGCCACGCCGAGCAGGAGGGACTGCAGCACGTGCGGGCTGTCGCTGGTGCCGTCATTGGCAAGAAGGCGATTGCCGAACGCCACCAAGGGCCTCGTCAATAAATCCGCCAGACGGCGCGACAACAAAGTTACCGCGAACAGCGCCAGGAACAGCAAGGCCACCACCCTGCCATATTCATTGAGCTGCACCGCCCACCCACCGCCGACCGCCACCAGGGAGGCCACCACGGCAAAGGTCAGCGCCATGCCGCCCAGCATCGGCAACACGGTTTTTACGAAGGGCTGGCCGGCACGGGAGAAAACGAAGGGGAGCACGGGCAATATGCAGGGACTGAGGATGGTCAGCACTCCCCCCAAGAAGGCTACGAGTA
>DATMFX010000068.1:0-10683 GCA_035555995.1 Hyphomicrobiales bacterium
TTTCCGCCCTGGGGCTGGGCAAGGCCGCCACCATCAGTCTGCCGTTCTTCCTGAAGCACATCGTCGATGACCTCGATACGCAGGTGGGCACCACGGGCGGTGCGGCGAGCGCGCTGTTAGTGGTGCCGCTGGCGTTGATCATCGGCTACGGCGTGGCGCGCTTCATGAACGTATTGTTCAACGAACTGCGCGACACACTGTTCGGGCGCGTTACCGAACGCATCATTCGCCAGGTGAGCCTGCAGACCTTCGAGCACCTGCACGGGCTGGATCTGGATTTCCATATCAACCGCCGCACGGGCGGACTGTCCCGCGACATCGAGCGCGGCACTTCGGGCATCAACTTTCTGCTGCGCTTCATGATCTTCAACATCGTGCCCACCGTATTGGAACTTGCGGTCGTGATCTTCATCTTCCTGTCCAACTACGGGCTGTCGTTTGCCGGCGTGATTCTGCTGGCGCTGATCGTCTACGTGCTGTTCTCGGTGGTGGCCACCGAACGGCGTACCAGCTATGTACGGGAAATGAACCAGGCCGAATCCGCCGCCAGCAACCGCGCCGTCGACAGCCTGCTCAACTACGAAACGGTCAAGTACTTCACCAACGAAGGCTACGAAGCCGCACTTTACGACCGCGACCTGGAACTTCTGGAAGACGCCAAGCGCAGCAACCGCCTCAGCCTGTTCGCGCTCAATGGCGGGCAGGCCTTCATCGTGGCGGCGTCGATGACGTTCATGTTGTGGCTGGCGGCGCGCGGTGTGGCGGCGGGCAGCATGACGCTTGGCGATTTCGTGCTGGTGAACACCTTCATGATGCAGCTGTTCATTCCGCTGAATTTTCTTGGCTTCGTTTACCGCGAGATCAAGGGCGCGCTGGCCAACATCGAGAATCTGTTCAACCTGCTGAAACGCCGCCCGGTGATTGCCGAGGCGCCCGGCGCTGTGCCGTTGCGCGTGGCGCTGCCGGAAATCCGCTTCGAGAACGTCAGTTTTTCCTACACGCCGGAGCGCGTGATTCTCAAGGATCTGAATTTCGTCATCGCGCCGGGTGAAAAGGTGGCGGTGGTGGGCGCCAGCGGCTCGGGCAAGTCCACGCTGGTGAAGCTGCTGTTCCGTTTCTACGATTGCAGCGCAGGGCGCATTCTCATCAACGGCCAGGACATCCGCGATCTGCAGGTCGCCTCGCTGCGCGGCGCCATCGGCATCGTGCCGCAGGATACGGTGCTGTTCAATGACACGCTCCACGACAACGTGCTGTTCGGCCGCCCGGATGCAAGCGAAGCCGAAGTGTTGGAAGCGATCCGCCTGGCGCATCTGCAGACCTTCATCGAGCAGTTGCCGCAGGGGGCACAGACCATGGTGGGCGAGCGCGGCTTGAAACTGTCGGGCGGCGAAAAACAGCGCGTGGCCATCGCCCGCACCATCCTCAAGAAGCCGGCGATCCTGGTGTTCGACGAAGCCACCTCCGCGCTCGACAGCCATACCGAGCGCGGCATACTCGAAGCGCTGCGCGAAGTGTCGCGCGGGCATACCTCACTGGTAATCGCGCACCGCCTTTCCACCATCATCGATGCGGATCGCATCCTGGTGCTGGACAAGGGGCAACTGGTGGAAAGTGGTTCCCATCGGGAACTGCTGGTGAGCGGCGGGCGCTATGCCGCTTTGTGGCGCGTGCAGCAGGAACAGCGCCAGACGCAGAAAAATTTAAGCCCGGCATAACCGGGCTTAAATACGGAGCGGGTCGAGCAGAGACAACTTACAGGCCGTAGGTCTTCTCGAAGAAGGGATGGCCGAGGTCGTCGTGCATGTCGAGCAGGAACTTGTTGTTTTCCTGGCAGACATAATCGTCCAGTTCCTGACCATCGGACCAGTTGATGTCCCAGGACACCGTCCACGGCGCGCTATAGGCGCCCGGGTCTTCGATCACGGCTTCGTAATGCAGCACTTCCTTGTAGGGGCGCGAGATGCGTTCCACGGTACGCAGCTGTTCGGTGTGCATGTAGCCGCCGAAATCCAGCCAGGTTTTCTCGTTGTAGCCGACAGTCTCCACGACAAGCGTATCCCCTTCCCAACGGCCTACGGAGTGACCAAAGTAGGTTGGGTTGACGCCTTCGGGATGCGGACGGCCATCCATGTGGATTTCGCGCCAGACGTGCCCGCCACCTTCGAAGATAACGATGATGCGGTCACGGTTCTGGATGATCTCAGCCGGGTACGGGGTGCCCATGGAGCGCGGGCCACCCGGTGGCAGGCAGAAACCTTCCGGGTCGTACTTGACCTGGTTGCTCTTGTTGTACTCCCACATCGCTTGCGTCCAGGGAAGCATTGGCGGCTGGTCACCTTCCTGGTAGCCCGGCATGCGGGCTGCGAAGTTGGTGATCCACGGCAGGTTCCACACCCCGTTGCCGCCCAGATCGACGGTACCGTCGGGCAGGCGTGGAGTGGGTGTACGTTGTTGATCAGTCTGGCCAGGCTGAGCCTGGGCGCCAGAAAGACCGAACAGCGCGGCGGCTGCCGCGATTACCAGCAGTTTGTGTTTCCGGTTCTTGTGCACAACTTGTCTCCCCTGGATAAGCGATGTGACGCAAGGATCAGTGGTTTCTGTTTGATTCGATCAACAGTCGTAACTAAACGTACTAACTAACAGTTGCGACCTTACAGGCCGCAACCTTCAACATTGGCCGGAGCGGAATCATCTTCGATGAAGTCGCGCTGGCTGGTGCCGGCGAACAGACGCTCGCAGTTTTCCGCGATGATCACCGCCTGTACGTTGCCTTTGTAGCTGCCGTCGCGGGCGCGGGTGCCGGTTACGTAGACTTCGGTACCGATTTCCAGCGTGTCGCGAGTCCAGCCGCGGCGCATCAGGCCGTTCGGGCTGCCCATTTCCAGTGCCCATTCTTCGTGGCTGCCGTCGTCGTTTTCCACTTCCACGTAGAAGTAGGTGTGCGGGTTGGTCCACTCGACTTTGGTGACCACACCGTGGAGTTTGATCGGGGTGTTGGCATCGAACTCTGCCGCGAAGGAGTGGTGAGCCAGGGCCTGTGCAGAAGTAAAGGCGCCGAGGACAAAGGCGGCAAGAGCTATCAGTTTGGTTTTCATAACGTTTCTCCGTAGAACCCGGTCGAGCCGGGGTTGACAACCGAAGCGTGGCAGCAGAAATAGGCTACTCACGGTTCGTATTTTATATCCCAATTGGGCAAATCCGGTGTCACAAAGTTGAAAACACCACTTCTATGGGCATGTGATCAGTTCAGTGTGAACTCGAAATTGCCTTTCTCACTGCCGCGCGTATAAGTGCCGATGTACTTGCGGTTGGTCCAGGAACCCAGGTTGCTCAGGGTGCCGGTAAGAACCAGATCGCCTTCCGGCGTCGGTGCCTTGATGGTCAGCGTCCAGGTGGGGGCATCCAGGTCGGCGCTGCTGAATTCCACGCCATTGCGACCGGGGTTGACGGAACCCGACAGCTCGCCGTCCCAGGTGTTGATCAACAAACGCGTACGGACTTGATCGGCGCCGTCGGGCGTGAGGTATCCGGACCAGGAGCCTTTTGCCGGATGGCCGGTCTGAGCCATCAGCGTGGCAGACAGGCCGAGACACACTAAAAAGGTAAACAGGCGTGCGAACATACTTAACTCCTCTGGTGCAAAATCAGATCAGAATTTAAGAGGTCTGAATCCATTGTTGTCGTGAGCAGGTGCCGATACGTCAATAATGCATATCACACTTGGAGCCAAGAAATTCGGCTTTCCGCATTGGCATCAGTGAACCACAAGAGCCTTAAGGCAACCTGAACTCGGTTTTAACAGTTTTAACTGTCTAAACGGCGGCAATACTACTAGATTAGCCATAGGCACCAAAGCCCGAGTTTCGGGTGCTTCCAATTTTCACATTCTTTGCACAAAACTGCACGGAAGCGATTGTTTTTACAGGATTAATGTTCTTTTTTGTGCTGTATCCTCCACAGTTGATACCCCGTTCGAGCACCGGGATGGCACGAGAAATTTTGACCGGGAGCGTTTAAAGGGTATTTCCGGAACAGGCAACCGTTATCCGAATGGGATCAGGGCATGAGTTCACGCAAGGCCGAACAACGCAGGATCAAGGAGGAAAAGCAAGGCGCCGCGCGCCGCCGGGAACAACTGCTTGGCCGCCTGCTCAAGGTGGGCGTGGGCCTGGCCGCCCTCTTGATCATCGTGGTATTGGTGCAGGGCCTGGGCAGCAGCGCGCAGGCACCGGCGCCCGCTGTCGTTGCCGCCTCCGATCATGTGCGCGGCAATCCTGGCGCACCGGTAACGCTGACCGTCTACGGCGACTTCCAATGCCCCGCCTGCAGAATCGGTGAGGACCTCATCGCCAACAGCTGGCGCCAGATCGGCGATCGCGTGCAACTGGTGTTCCGCCACTACCCGCTTGGTCAGCACCGCCACGCCTTCCTCGCCGCCCGCTACGCCGAAGCCGCCGCCCGGCAGGGCCGCTTCTGGGAAATGCACGATCAGCTCTACGCCCAGCAGGACATGTGGAGCACGCTGCCAAGCGTGGACAACGTGTTCTCCGGCTACGCCCGCGACCTCGGCCTGGACATGGACCAGTTCGCCGCCGACCTCGACTCCACCGCAATCCGCGACAAGATCGTCACCGACCAACGCGGCGGCACCCGCGCCGGCGTCCGCGGCACGCCCAGCTTCTTCATCAATGGGCGTTTGATTCCCACGCCGCGTACCGTCCCGGAACTGGTGACCCTGGTGAATCAGGCGCAAGGAAATTGAGGAAGGCCGCGGTGTTTGATGCCACCCGGCATCGAATGGCGGCAGCCTGGGAAGCGGATCAATTACCGGCGGAGCCCGAACTGAACTCACGCAGCCTGGCCAGAAACGCATAGGAAGCATACCCGTCCGCTGCCATTCCCTTGTCGAGCTGGAAATCCCTTACCGCTGCGCGCGTCCGCGAGCCCAGTACGCCATCGGGTTCTCCCGTATCGAAACCCAGCTCATTCAGGCGCGTCTGCAGTTCCATCACGTCCGCGCGCGCCAGCGCCTGTTCTTCCACCTTGGGCATATGGGCGATCGGGCCTGCGCCCTGGAAGCGGTCGGCCAGGTGGCCTACCGAGATCGCGTAGAAGGTGGAGCGGTTCCAGACCATGATGGTGCGGAAATTGTCGTAGCCCAGGAATGCCGGCCCTTCGGCGCCGGCGGGCAGGATCACCGACCCCATGATCTCCGAGGCGCCAAGCGGCGAACCGTCGGCGCGGCGCAGGCCAAGGGCGTCCCATTCGGTGACCGATTTGCGGACGTCGGTGCCGGCCAGGGCAAAGTCGAAATCGTCGGGCAGCAGTACCTCGCGCCCCCAGCGTTCGCCCGGCTTCCACCCGGAACGGGACAGGTAGTTGGCGGCGGAAGCGAACACGTCCGGCAGCGAATGCCAGATATCGATGCGGCCGTCGCCGTCGCCATCGACCGCGTAGGACGCAAACGTGGACGGCATGAACTGGCACTGGCCCATGGCACCGGCCCAGGAGCCGGTCATTTCACTGGCCTGGATGTGGCCGGCCTGGATGATGCGCAGCGCGGTCAACAGTTCGCCGCGGAACATGTCGGCGCGGCGCGGGTCGTAGGCCAGCGTGGCCAGCGCGTTGACCACTGAAAAACCCCCCGTGGCATCGCCGAAGTTGCTTTCCAGCGCCCAGAATGCCGCCAGGTAGTGCGGCTGCACCCCATATTCCCGCTCGATACGGCTGAACAGATCGGCGTGTTCCACCAGCAGGCGCTGGCCGCGTGCGACGCGGGCATCGCTCATGCGGTTGCGCATGTAGGCGGTGAAGGTCTGCACGAACTCGGGCTGATTGCGATCCAGTTCCAGCACGCGATCCAGTGGGATTTGCACGCCGGCGAAGGCGGCATCCAGCGTGCCCTGGTCGATGCCCCGGCCAAGCGCCTCGCTGCGCAGCTCATTCAGCCAGGCGGTGAAATCCTGGGCAGGCAGGGCCGCGTCCGGTGCCGACGTCTCCTGTGTGGGGGACTCCGGAACGTCGGCGGCAAGGGCCGGCAACTGCCAGCACAGCAACAGGCCGAGGAAGCGAAGGCTGGACTTCATACGCAGCATCTCCGTACGGATGTGTCGTGGCTGCCCTGTGATCAGGGCCACTCGAATTTATAACCCACGGCGTAGAGCGAATGGATCAGCTCCACGTCCGGCAACTGCGCGCTGATTTTCTTGCGCAGCTTCTTGATGTGGCTGTCGATGGTTCTGTCGCTCACCACGCGGCCGTCGGAATAGATCTTGTCCACCAGCACGCTGCGCGAAAAGATGCGGCCGGGCTGGTCGGACAGCACCTTGAGCAGTTGGAATTCCACGGCGGTGAGATTCAGGTCGTGGCCGTGGATGGTGGCCTTGTAGGTATCCACGTCCAGCACCAGCCCCTTGTCGGACGGCTTGTCGGTGCCTTCGGTGCGGCGCAGCACGGCCTTGGCGCGCGCCACCACTTCACGTGGGCTGAAGGGCTTGCAGATGTAATCGTCGGCGCCGAGTTCCAGGCCAAGCAGGCGGTCGATCTCGTCCACCTTGGCGGTGATCATGATCACCGGCAATTGCGAGGATTTGCGGATGTCCTTGCAGATGTCCACGCCGCTCTTGCCGGGCAGCATCAGGTCGAGCAGCACCAGCGAGGTTTTGTGGGTGCTGAGCCACTGCTCGACTTCCGAGCCGTCGTGGATCAGGTCCACCTCGAAGCCGCTCTGGACCAGGTAGTCCTTGAGCAGCGAGGCAAGTTTGACTTCATCTTCGACGATCAGAATGTGGTGGCTCATGCGCCCTCTCTTATCAGCTCTCGTGGTGTGGCCAAAACACTGGCTTAGTCTACTGGCAGGTCAATGGCCGGGCAAACTGTCTGGAAGCCATTTCAAAAGCTACTGCGCGTGCGTTTTTGAGATGGCTTCTGATGCAACGCGGGCAGCGCTCAGGCACTTTGGGAATAGCGCCGCGGAAACACGATGGTGAGCTTGAGCCCGCCAAGCGGTGAATGCGTCGCGGTGATGGTGCCCGCGTGCGCCAGCACGATGTTCTGGCAGATCGTCAGCCCCAGCCCGGAGCCGCCCTTGGCGCGGTTGCGCGACAGTTCCACGCGATAGAGCCGCTCGAACAGATGCTCCAGGTCGCCTTCGCTCACCCCGGGCGCCGAGTCGTACCACTCGATCACCACGTTGCCGTTGTCTATCCCCATGCTGATGTGTACTTCCCCGCCGGGATCGGTATAGCGGAAGGAGTTGGTGAGCAGGTTGTCGAACAGCTGCTGCAGGCGGTTGGGGTCGCCGAGCACCAGAATTTCGTTGTCCGGCGGGGCGCCGTGGATTTCCAGGTGTACCTTGATGTCGTGACGCACCGCCATCTGCTGGTGCAGTTCCACCGCCAGTTCCAGGATTTCGGTGATATCGATCACGTCCTTGGCGTACACCAGCGCGCCGAGGTCGGACAGCGACAGCTCGTGCAGATCCTTCACCAGCGTGTTCAGGTGCAGCACTTCGTAGTGCAGTGAATCCAGCGCGTCCTTGTTGAGGGGGCGAATGCCGTCCTGCATGGATTCCAGCTCGCCCAGCAGAATGGCCAGCGGGGTGCGCAGTTCGTGCGAGATGTCGGCGATCCACTGCTGGCGCGCCGAGCGGTTCTGTTCCAGGGTCAGCGCCAGGGTGTTGAAGTCACTGGCAAGCTGGCCAACCTCGTCGTGGCTGCGCACCGGAATGCGGGCGTCGTAATCGCCGTTGGCCAGTGCGCGCGTGCCGGTTACCACTTCGCGGATGGGGCGGGTGAGCCACACCGAGGCGGGAAAGGCGATCAGGGCCGAGAGAACGCTGAGCGCCAGCGCCAGCAGGAAGAATTCCGTCTGTTGTTGTTCGGCGAACAGCAAATCTGCCTGTTCCGACAGCTGCTGGCGGCTGGTAACGCTCAGGTAGCCTACCGTTTCGTCGTTGACGATGATCGGGTTGAGATTGGCCAGTTCGCGCTGGAACACCCCCGGCGTGCCCACCATGATGTTTTCCTCGGCATCGAGCAGGTGCAGGTAGGGCCGGGCCGGGCTGTATTCGGAGGTGTAGTACCAGTCGTTCGGCGTGAAGCGGCCAGGAGTGGGACGGGCGATGGTGCGCTGGCGCAGGGCGATCAGGTCGGGATCCGAGGAGCTTTCGATGCTGGCACGGATCAGGTCCGACCATACGTTGTAACCGTTGTCGTCGCGCAGGAGGTCCCAGGAACCGTTGCGTTCGTAGAAATCGGCCAGGCCCTGGACCAGCGCAGGCACCTGGCGTTCCTCGATGCGGCTGACATAGTCGATGAAGCCGCGGTTGAAGTTGTAGTAGCCGAAGCTGTACATCGCCACGTACACCAGGCAGTGGGCCGAGAGCAGGGCAAGGAACAGTTTGTACTTGACGCTGAATTTCATGGGAAAGTGGCTGGGGCCGGATCGAGCGACTACTATACCGTAAAGCTGTAGTGGAAAAGCCACAAAGCGTAAGGCTTTTCTCCAACCCTCCCACCGCGCGGGCCATCCATGCCGTCTGATCTCGCCGCCCTTGAACGGTTCCACCCTGCCACCCGCCGCTGGTTCGAATCCACGCTGGGGCAGCCCACTCCGCCCCAGGCGCAGGCCTGGCCGGCCATCCAGGATGGGCAGCACACCCTGATCGCCGCGCCCACCGGCAGCGGCAAGACGCTGGCCGCCTTTCTGGTAGCCATCGACGGGTTGTTGCAGCAGGCGCTGCAGCCGGGCCGGCTGGTGTCGCACTGCAGCGTGCTGTACATCTCGCCGCTCAAGGCGCTCGGCAACGATATCCAGCGCAACCTGGAACAACCGCTGCGCGGCATTGAGGCCGCATTGCAGGAATTGGGTTTGCCCCCGGCGCCGCTCAAGGTGGCGGTGCGCACCGGCGACACGCCGCAGAGCGAGCGCCAGGCCATGCTCAAGCATCCGCCGCACATCCTGGTCACCACCCCGGAATCGCTGTATCTGCTGCTCACCAGCCGCGGCGGACGCCAGTTGCTGCGTGGCATCGATACCGTGATCGTGGACGAAATCCACGCCATGCTTGGCGACAAGCGCGGCGCGCATCTGTCGTTGTCGCTGGAGCGCCTGGAAAATCTGGTGGACGGACGCCTGCAGCGCATCGGCCTGTCGGCCACGCAAAAGCCGATCACACGCGTGGCGCGCTACCTGGTGGGGCAGGGCAAAGGGGAAACGCCGCCCGAGTGCGTGATCGTCGATACCGGCCACCGGCGCCATCTGGACCTGCGCATCGAAGTACCGCCGTCGCCGCTCACGGCCCTGATGAGCAACGAGGTGTGGGACGAGCTGTACCAGCGCCTGGTGCAATTGGTGCAGCAGCACCGCACCACGCTCATCTTCGTCAACACCCGGCGGCTGGCGGAACGGCTGGCCTTGTCGCTTGCCGGGCGCATCGGCACGGAACACGTCAGCTCGCATCACGGCAGCATGAGCAAGGAGCACCGGTTCGACGCCGAACAGCGCTTCAAGCAGGGGCAGCTCAAGGTGTTGGTGGCCACGGCGTCCATGGAGCTGGGCATCGACGTGGGCGCGGTGGACCTGGTGGTGCAGATTGCCTCACCCAAGAGCATTGCCGGTTTCCTGCAGCGCGTGGGGCGCAGCGGCCACTACGTGGGCGGCGTGCCAAAGGGCATCCTGCTGCCGCTGACGCGTGACGACCTGGCCGAATGCACGGCGCTGCTCGATGCCGTACGCCGCGGCGAGTTGGACGAATTGGTGATTCCCGACAAGCCGCTCGACATCCTCTCTCAGCAGATCGTGGCCGAGCTGGGTGCTTTGGAAGACGAGGACAGTGTGGACGTGGACGCGCTGTGGCAGTGGATCCGGCGCAGCTGGTCCTACCGCCACCTGGAACGCGGCGAATTCGACGCCATTCTGCAGATGCTGGCGCAAGGCTACGCCACGCGCCGAGGCCGCGCCGGCGCCTGGCTGCATTTCGACCAGATCAACCAGCGTCTGCGGCCGCGCAAGGGCGCGCGCCTGGTGGCGCTGACCAACGGCGGCGCCATTCCCGACATGTTCGACTACCAGGTGGTGCTCGATCCCGACGACATCGTGGTGGGTTCGCTCAATGAGGATTTCGCGCTGGAAGCGCTGCCCGGCGACGTGTTTTCGCTCGGCAACCACAGCTGGCGCCTCTTGCGCATCGACGGCCTGAAGGTGCGGGTGGCCGATGCCCACGACCAGCCGCCCACGCTGCCGTTCTGGCTGGGCGAGGGGTTGGGACGTTCGCGCGAGCTGTCCGCTTCCGTATCGCGCCTGCGCCAAACCTTGGCAGCGTGTTTTGAAGAATCTCTGCAGGCCGGCATCGACTGGCTGCAGCAGGAAATCGGGCTGGACTACGGCGCCGCCGAACAGTTGGCGGCCTATCTCTATGTAGGCTATCGCGCGCTTGGCGTGATGCCCACGCAGGACACGCTGGTGATGGAACGCTTCTTCGACGAAGTGGGCGACATGCACCTGGTGTTGCACGCGCCCTTCGGCAGCCGCGTCAACAAGGCCTGGGGCCTGGCGCTGCGCAAGCGCTTCTGCCGCAGCTTCAACTTCGAACTGCAGGCCGCCGCCAACGAAGACAGCATCGTGATTTCGCTTGGTGCGGTGCACAGCTTCGAACTGGAAGAAGTCTTTCACTACCTC
>DATMFX010000069.1:0-6034 GCA_035555995.1 Hyphomicrobiales bacterium
GGCGCTCGATGCGGTGGACGACGGCACGGGCAATCCCATCTGCCGTGCGGTGCGTGATGGCGTGGCGCCGGGTTTCGATGGCGATCCACGTCTGGTCGAGGGTTGCGTGCCCATCAATCTGTTCGGCACCCAGGCGATCCCGGCGCAGGCGCATGACTATTCGTGGGGGCGCCTGGTCGAGAATTCCCGGGTGGAACAGGACATGGTGGAATTGGTGTCCTCGGGCGAATTTTTCCAAGGCTACGGCACTGGCCCCTGGCGTGCCGCCGTGGGGTTGTCATGGCGCGACGAATCGCTGGAGAACGTCGCCGATACCGTGCAGCCCGACTACATCCGCAACGACTACAACAGCCAGTTCGGCGAAACCTTCGGCGGCGGCGTCGCGGTCAGGGAGCAGTTCGTGGAGCTGGAAGTACCGCTTACGCATCGCCTCGACCTGCAGTTCGCGGCGCGCCGTTCGTTCTACGAGAACACCGCGGGCGTGGGCACGTCCGTGGAAGGACGCGAGTTCCGCTATGACATCAACACCTGGAAGGTGAACGGCAGCTGGGCAGTGAGCAACTGGCTCACGCTGCGCGCCTCGCGGTCGCGCGACATGCGTGCGCCGAATTTTCGCGAACTGTACTACAGCAAGGTGTTTTCCCGCGGCGGCAATTTCGGCTATTGCGGCAATCCCTGGACCGGCAATCGTTTCGAAGGCTGGTACACCTTCACCGGCGATCCCTGCCGCGCCGAATTGTACGGCAGCATCGATCTCAAGCCGGAACGCTCGGATACCACCACGCTCGGGTTCGTCCTCAATCCGTTCGGCGGCGATCTGCGGCTGGCGGCCGATTGGTACGTGATCAATATTGAGGATGCCATCGCGCCCGGCAGCTGGTTCTCCACGATCGAGCAGTGTCATCTGCAGCGTGATCCGGCGTCCTGCTCCCTGATCGAAGGGCAACTGCTCGATCCGGATGACCCGCTCGGCGGTTTCGCGCGCCTCGACGTGGTGAGTTCGAAATCGCAGAACCAGCGTTCCTACGAAAGCAAGGGCGTGGACATCGCGGTGGATTGGGCGCGCGCGTTCAGGATCGGCACGGTGTCGACGCGGCTGTTGGCCTCGCACACGATCGCGCAACTGGTGCAGCCCACGCCGGCTTCGCCCGAACTGATGGACATCTCGGGCGCTTCCGGCACGTCGAACAGCGGCGCGGACTGGGAGCCGGCGCCGCGCTGGTCGGCGCAATGGTTCACCTCGTTCGCGCGCGGACCGGTGGGCGTCACCGTGCAGGCCAGGTACGTCAGTTCCGGGGTCAAGAGCGCGTCCTATGTCGGCCCCGGCCAGACCGGTTTCGCGCCGAGCGTGGAGAACAGCATCGATGACAACCACGTACCGAGCTATCTCGAGTGGGGGCTCAACGCTTCCTACGATTTCGGCTTGCGCTCGGGACGGCTCCAGGTGTTCGCCAACATCCAGAATTTGTTCGATCGCGATCCGCCGCTCATCGGCACCGGCATCGGCGGCACCAACCCGGTGCTGTTCGACACCGTGGGCCGGCGCTACCAGGTCGGGGTGAGAACCCGGTTCTGAACAGCAACATGAGTTGAAGCCGCGCGCTGCAGGCAGCGTGCATCACCGCCCACTGAGGGACGATAACGATATGGTCAGTTGCAAACGAACCCGCCACGGTTTACCTCGCGCCTCCGGCGTCCCTTCCCCTGGGGCAGGGCTTGTCCTGATCCCGACGCCGGGGGCCGAGGCCCCATCGATGACCACCGCTAAGCAGGAGGCGCCGGACAAACCATGATGCGACCTGTCTTGTTTGCCGGCGCCGTGCTGGCGTCGTCGTGCGCTTTTGCCCAAGCGCAAGCGGACCTCTCGGGGGCGGAGCTGTTCGAAGGCGCCTGTGCCGCCTGTCACGGCGCCAATGGCCGTGGCGGCCAGATGGCGCCGTCCTTGCTGCCGCGCGTTGCCGGCGAGCAGGATGCCGGCCTGATCGCCTTCCTGCGCACCGGCAATCCCGAGCGCGGCATGCCGCCGGCCGCCGTTGCGGAGGCGCAGTTGCCGCGGCTGCTCGAGCACCTGCGGTTTCTCGTGGCCACGGCCGACGACGTCGAAACCGCGTTGCGCGCGGAAGAGGCACAGCCGCGCAACCGCATGGTGGAAAATTTCCGACCGGTCGATGCAAAAAGCTTGCGCGATCCCGATCCCGCCGATTGGTTGTGGTTCAGCCGCACGCCGGACGCACAGCGCTTCAGCCCGCTGGACCAGATCGATACCGCGAACGTCCGCACGCTGGGGCTGGCGTGGTCGCGCGGGCTGCCGAGCGGGATGAGTGAAGCCATCCCGCTGGTGCACGACGGCGTCATGTACCTGGCCACGCCGGCGTCGAGTGTGATGGCGCTCGATGCCACCACCGGCGATCCCATCTGGGAATATCGCCGCGCTTATGCCGATGACGCCACCGCCCGGCAGGGCCGCGCCAACACGCTGTCGATGCTCGACGATCTGCTGTACTTCGCCGCGCCCGATGCGACGCTGGTGGCGCTGGAGGCGAGAACCGGCACCGTGCGTTGGGAAACCGGGCTCGGCGAGTACGGGACGGTTGCCATCGATTTCGCTGGCAAGGTGATCCTGGGGGGCGACTGCGCCACGGCGCCGCGCGACGACTGCTTCATTGCGGCGTATGACGCGCATACCGGTGCCTTGCTGTGGAGGCTCGACACCGGGCATGGCAGCGCGGATTTTTCCGGCGCCAGTGCCAAACGGGTGGATGGCATGGCCCCGGCCAATGGCACCATGCTGGCAACCGCCGGCAAGCTGATTTTCTGGCGCGATGGCGCCAGGCACTATCGCGCCGTGGAGGCGGACAGCGGCGAGGTGCTGTGGCAGACGACCTTGGGCGGATCGGTGCCGATGGGCGACCTCACCTATGCCGTGAATGGACGTCAGTACGTGGCGGCGATCGCCGGTGTCCCCCTGGCGCCGCAAACGTCCATTGCCGGTGATACGCCAGCGGTGCCACTGGGCGCAGGCGCCGTGGATGCCGCCATCTACGTGTTCGCCTTGCCGGAGGCGCCCCAACCATGATGAACATTCCGTATTCGAAGCCCGAGGCAAAGATGACACACGCAACATGGCTGATTCGCGCCGCGGCGCTGGCGCTGTTCTCCACCGCGGTTTGCGCGCAGGTGCCGAATTACCAAAGCGTTACCCAGCGGATGCTAGAAAATCCCGATCCGGCCGACTGGCTGATGTTCAGCCGCACCTACGATGCCCAGCGCTACAGTCCGCTCGACGAGATCAACGTGGACAACGTTCGCGGTTTGACCCTGGCGTGGACTTCTCTGCTTGGCTCCGGCAATACCGAGACGATACCGCTGGTGCATGACGGCGTGATGTACGTGGTGATGCCGGGCGCAATCGTGCAGGCGCTGAATGCGGCCACGGGCGAAGTATTCTGGCAGTACACGCGTCCGGTTGCCCAGGCGCTCGGTGCTTCCGCGCGCACCAAGAATCTCGCCATCTTCGGCGACACCATCGTCTACACCGCACCGGACAGCTACGTGGTGGGCCTCGATGCCCGCACCGGCGAGATGCGCTGGGAAACGCAGGCCGGCACGCGCGGCCATACTTCCGGGCCGCTCATCGTCGATGGGCTGGCGATCACCGGCGGCGCCTGTTCCGGCAATCGCGACAATTGCTACATCGCCGCGCACGACGTTGCCACCGGCAAGGAAGCATGGCGCTTCTACACCACGCCGGCGCCGGGCGAACCGGGCGACGAAAGCTGGCATGGCGCGCCGCTGAACAACCGGCAGGCATCGACGTGGGGATTGCCCGGCAGCTATGACGCCGCCAGCGGCCTTTTGTACTGGGGCGTGGCCAATGCCATGCCGGATCATCGCGCCGCCCGCCACGGCGGCGATCCGGCCGGCACCGGAATCAGCACGCCCGCGGATCTCTACAGCAATTCCACGCTTGCCCTGAATCCGAAGACCGGCAGATTGAACTGGTACTACCAGCACCTGCCCGGCGACGATTGGGATCTCGATGCCACGCATGAACGCGTGCTGCTCGATACCGCGCTGACACCCGATCCGCGCTACGTCAAATGGATCAATCCCGCGCTGCAGCCGGGCGAGCGGCGCGACGTCATGGTCACCGTCCCCGAGGGCGGCGGCATCTGGGCGCTGGATCGCCACAGCGGCGAGTTCCTGTGGGCCACGCCGTTTCCCTATGACGCTCCCGAGTTCTGGCTCGACCACATCGACCCCGCCACCGGCACGGTCACGCTCAAGTGGGATCTGGTGCTCAAGGAACCGGGCGAAACCAAGACCATCTGTTATTGGAACACCCGCAGTTACTGGCCCACCTCCTACCATCCCGGGACCAATTCGCTCTATACCTCCTATAGCGACGTCTGTCGCGAGCTGACGTCCGCCAATGCGGAGCATCCCGAGAGCTGGCGCGTGGTACCGCGTCCCGGCAGCGATCCCAATGCGCTGGCGGGGCTGGCGAAGATCGACATGGCCACCGGCGAAATCGTGCGCTTCGACGTCGGCAGAGTGCCGGGCAACGGCGCCTTGCTGACCACGGCGGGCAACCTGGTATTCCACGGCGACATGAATCGCCGCTTCAAGGCCTTCGATGCCCGCAACGGCGAGCTGCTGTGGGAAACGGTGCTGGGCGGCAACGTGTCCGTCAGCACCATCAGCTATGCCGCCGATGGCCGGCAGTACATTGCAGTGATGACCGGCGAGAACCTCAAGCTCACCGAACTGCTCAGCCTGAACCCGGAGTTGAGCACGCCCCGGGGGCACAACGCCCTCTACGTTTTTGCGTTGCCGCAATGAGATGTCGCGGGCGGCGGTAATTTTTGTTTAGTTTACTGATTGTTCAGTATTGAGAAGTGGGGGATTTTGATCAGGCACCTTGTCGTTGCTCGGTAGTAGCAATAAATCGACTCAACACGAGCAGAGGGTGCCGCATGACCAGTCCATACAGAATAAAAATCAATTTCAGGCCATCCATTCTGGCCTCGACCATATCGGCGCTGCTGGTAGGCGCGTTTTCGCCGGTTAAAGCGCAGGACGGACCCGTGGTGGAAGAACTGCAGATCACCGGTTCGCGCATCGTGCGCCGCGACGCCACCGCCAACAGTCCCATCATGACGTTGGAGGAGGGGCGCTTCCAGGAATCGAGCACCATCGCGATGGAAAGCGTGCTCAACCAGTTGCCGCAGTTCGTTCCCGCGGTCACGCAGTTTGAAGCGGTGCCCACAGGCCAGCTATCCAACACCGGCAGCGCCAACATCACGCCCACGGCCGCCACGGTGAGCCTCAGGGGCCTGGGTGCCAACCGCAACCTGGTGCTGGTGAACGGCCGGCGCGCGATGCCGGTGGATGCGGGGATGGCGGTGGATATCAACGGCATTCCCAGCGCCGCGGTCGCGCGCGTGGAAACGATCACCGGTGGCGCCTCGTCCGTGTATGGCGCCGACGCGGTGGCGGGCGTGGTCAACTTCATCCTCAAGGATGACTTCGAGGGCATGGATTTCGGCTATCAGTACGGCATCACCGAGCAAGGCGATGGCGAAGAGCAATCCCTGTCTGTGGTGATGGGGCAGACATTTGGCAACAACGGCCATCTGATGGTCGGCCTCGAGCGCTACCAGCGCGGCAAGGTGCTGCAGAAGGATCGCGATTTCTATACGCAGGGCTGGGCCGATACCGGCTCGCAGGGTGGCATCAACGTGTTCTATACCGCGCCCTATGCCGCCAACGCCGTCGCCAACCCCTTCGGCCAGGGAGTGGTCGACTCCATCTTCGGTCCTGGCGTGAATACCGGCTCCGGCGGCAACTACTATCTCAACAACGACGGCACGGTGTACCGCACGCAGCTCGACGGCAATTCCCGTTACAACGGCCCTACCAGCACGAGCGATGGCTCGGTGTACCGCTTCGTGCGCGACGATACCGGCTCGCTGTCGGAAAACTGGGTGGACTACCAGGAATCGAATCCGCTGGACCGGCAGTCGTTCTTCGG